>JAJZUN010000355.1 GCA_021848555.1 Pseudomonadota bacterium
GGCATTGCCTGGAACTGCCCGCGGGCAAGATCGACCCGGGCGAGGAGCCGCTCGCCACCGGCCGGCGCGAATTGCTGGAGGAGACCGGCTACGTCGCGCGCGAATGGATCTATGTTGCGACCATCCATCCCACGGTCGCCTATTCCACCGAGCGCATTTTGATTTATCTCGCACGCGGGCTGGAGCATCGTGGCGGCGAACCGGACGACGGCGAGCACCTGGAGGTGCTCACGCTGTCGCTCGCGGCGCTGCTCGATCTCGTGCGCAGCGGCGAAATCACCGACGTGAAGACCGTGATCGGCTTGTTCTGGCTGGAGAAGCTGCGCCGCGGCGAGTGGGCGGCCGGGCCGGTATTGCCCTAGCCGGCGCAAGTCCAGCCATGAACTGTCTGATGACTGCCTGGCACCAGCACGAAGCCGAGTTGCGCGGCTGGCTGCGTCAGCGCCTGGGCAACAGCGCCGATGCCGAGGACCTGCTGCAGGAAGTGTTTCTGAAGGCGATGCGCCAGGGCGAACGCTTTTGCGCGATCGTCGATGCGCGCGCCTGGCTGTACGAGGTGGCGCGCAACGCCGTGGCCGACCGGCTGCGCCTCGCGCGCTACGGTCGAGCTGCCCGTCGATCCAATAGCAAGACGGTTGCTGCAATCCACCCTAACGGGTCACGCCCGCCTGCGAAGTGCGCCCGGACGCGGCCGGGCAGGTCGGCGATTTCGTCCCGCGCGCGCCTTCCATCGACGCCGTCCCGCGCTTCTCCTCATCGCGGTTGCCAGCTCACCCTTGACTAAACTGCCGCTCTGGATTACTATTCAACTGAACGATTGAATAAGGCGTTGCCCTGCAAGTTAGTGAGTTCAAGATCGCGCCGTTCTCCCGCCTCGCCGAGATTGCCTCGGCGTGCGCCAGTTCCAAGCGCATCGATGTCCTCGGTGCGGGGCTGCCAGTCGACGCGAAGGCGCAAGAGTCACATCGCCGCCAATACCGGGCGAAAGGAGAATCACGGTGAAGTATCTTCTCATCATCAACAATAACGACACGGAAATAGTCTGGAACGCGCTTCGCTTCGGTTCGGCGGTGCTGTCGCGAGGCCAGGAGGCGAGCATCTTCCTGCTCGGCTCGGCGGTCGAGATCGAGCACCTCGGCAATGAGCGCTTCGACGTGCACAAGCTGCTGTTGCGCTTCGATGAGCTGGGCGGCGTGGTGTTGAGCTGCACCACTTGCCTGCGCATTCGAAAGATGGACGCCGCCGCAGTCTGCCCGATGTCGTCGATGGACGACCTCGCGCGCCTCACCGAAGAGGCCGACCGCGTCCTCACCTTTGGCTAGCGGCAGGAGGCACCCGTGAGCAACAAGACAATCCTCGTCCTGGGTGGCGGCCTCGGCGGCATCATGGCCGCAGGCAGCCTGCGTCGTGCGTGCGCGCCCGAGCACCGGGTGGTCGTGATCGAGCGCAGCGCAACCTTCGCGTTGCGCATGGCGAACCTGTGGCTCATGACTGGCGAGCGCCAGCGGCCCGAGGAGGGGGAGCGCGACCTGTCGCATCTCGCCGAGCATGGTATCGAATGGGTGCAGGCCGAGATCGAGAGCATCGACCCGGTCGCAAGGGCGGTCCAGACCAGCGCCGGTCGCCTGGAGGGCGACTACCTCGTCATCGCCCTCGGCGCCGACCGGCATCCGCAGGCCGTGCCCGGCTTCGCCGAGGCCGCGCTCGACCTGTACGAGGCGGCAGGAGCGCTGCGCATCCGGCAAGCCCTCGAGCGGTTCAGTGGTGGCCGGGTGGTTGTCCTCGTTGCGCGTACTCCATTCTCGTGTCCTTCGGCGCCCTACGAGGCTGCCTTCCTCGTCGACGCGTTGCTGCGCCGGCGCGGCGTGCGCCAGGGCAGCGAGATCGCCGTGTACACTCCCGAGGACCTTCCCATGCCTGTCGCGGGACCTGCCGTGGGCGCGGCGCTGGTGCAAATGCTCGAGAAAAAGGGGATCGAGTTTCATGCCGAGCAAATCGTCATGAAGATCGACCCGGCCGCCCGCCGCGCTCGCTTCGAGCTCGAGGACACGACCTTCGACCTGCTCATCGGCGTGCCGCCACACCGGGTACCGCAGGTGCTGCGCGCGGCCAAGCTCGCCGATGCTTCGGGTTGGGTGCCAGTCGACCCGGCCACGTTGCAAACCCGCCACGCGGGCGTCTACGCGATCGGCGACGCAACCGCGATCCGCTTGCCCGTCGGCATGTTCTTGCCCAAGGCTGGTGTCTTTGCCGACGAGCAGGCGCGCGTCGTCGCCGCGAACATCGCGGCCGAGATTGCAGGCAAGGCCGGCACCACGCGCTTCAACGGCCACGGTTTCTGCTACATCGAGGTGGGCGACGACATGGCCGCTTATGGTGCCGGCAACTTTTATGGAATCCCGGTCCCCACGGTCGATCTCGAACCGGCGTCGTCGCGCTATCATCGGGAGAAGCACGAGCTCGAGCGCGCCGCACAGGCGCTCTGGCTGTAACGGGGACTTCAACCCGAAGCTCCCGTTGACTGAGCGCGTCAGTCTTTGATTTCTTTCGGCCCTTTACCGTTCGTCACGCAGGCCGCGCCGATCCGGCATAGATGTAACTCAACGGCCGCGGCCCTTTGGCGTATTCGACTTTCAATTCCGTGATATGGAAACCCGCTGTAGCGATCAAATCGTCCATTTTCCGGTCAAGATTGCAGCCTCCGGCGATCCTCCTCCACACCGGGTTGCAACGATGCTGCCAGCGCTGTACCGACCGGTCGGGGGCGAGGCCGTGCTCGGCGAAAAGCAGCCGGCCTGCAGGCCTGAGCACGCGCCACATCTCCCGCAGCGCCGCAAGCGGATCGGCAATCGTGCACAAGGTGAACGTGGTGAGGACGGTGTCGACACAATGGTCATCGATCGGAATCGCCTCCCCCGAGCGCGTGAAGAACTCCACCGGAAACGGCATCGACTTTGCTCTCTTGCGTGCCATATGCAATAGCTCCTCCGATGGATCGATGGCATGGAGCCGCTCTACTTGCGGCCCGTAGAACGGCAAATTCAGACCCGAGCCGATTCCCACCTCGAGCACGACGCCGCAGGCCCCTGGTACGAGCCCCGAGCGGTAGCGTGTCATTTCCCTGTTGCGCATGACAACGTCCAGCACGCGCGGCAGGATCCACCTGTCGTAAAGACTCATCTATGCTCCAACGAACTTCCTATGAGTGCCGCGATTGCGGGTCGGTGCTGCGTCCGACACCCGACGACTGCCGCGTGTTCTGCTCCTACGGTTCGCCGAAGTGTCCGCCGATGCAGCACAGCGGTTCTCCCGCCTGATTGCCGACCCGCTCAGGCCTCGACCGGCAGTCCGGACGCTTTCCACTCCGGGAAACCGTCCTGCAGCCGGCGCGCCTTGAAGCCCTTGGTGCGCAGCATCGCTACCGCATCCACCGACAGCAGGCAGTACGGTCCGCGGCAATAGGCGATGACTTCGCGTCCCTTGGGGAATTTTCTCAAGCGTTTGCTCAGGTCTTCGACGGCGACGTTGATCGCGCCCGGCAAATGCCCGGCGGCGAACTCTTTCGCCGGGCGCACGTCGAGCACGGTCACGAGCCCCTGCTTCGAGCGCTGCAGCAGTTCGGCCGCGGGGATCGGCTCCAGCTCGTCGCGCGCGGTGATGTAGCTGCGCACCAGGTGCGCCATTTCGGCCAGCCGCGTCTCGGCGACCTGTCCCAGCGCCGCGATCAAAGCCACGACGTCGGGGCCCGCCACTTCGTAGAATACCCGCAAGCCCTCTTTTCGCGCCCGCACCAGCCCGGCGCGGCGCAGCTCCTGCAGGTGCTTGGACGCGTTCGCGACCGAAAGCCGCGTCATGCCCGCAAGCTCGTCCACGCTGCGCGGCCCCTGCGCGACGAAGTCCAGCAACTCCAGCCGGTTGCCGTGCGACAGCGCCTTTCCCACCCGTGCGAGCTGGGCATGCACGTCCTGTTTGAAATGTTCTGTTGACATCGCGGCTCTAACCTCCTACTATTCAACCTATCGGTTGAGTAGTTGAATTATACCTGACCGACCGAATCAGGCAAGGTCTAAATGAACATGAGGCGATTATGACATTCAATGACTGGGCGCTGGCCCACGAGCCGGCCGTGCGCCTGGGCGCGTTCTTCGGCATGTTCGCCCTGATGGCGCTGTGGGAGGCCCTGGCGCCCCGGCGCACGCGCTCGTTGCCGCGGCGCGTGCGCTGGCTGCACAACCTGGCGCTGGTGGTGCTGAACAGCCTGATCCTGCGCCTGCTGTTTCCGCTCGCGGCGGTCGGC
>JAJZUN010000356.1 GCA_021848555.1 Pseudomonadota bacterium
AGACCGTGGCGGCGCCGATCGAAGAGCAGCTCTCCGGCGTCGAGAACATGATCTATTTCGACTCGACCGCGTCTTCGAACGGGACCCTCAACATCACCGCCACGTTCGAGGTCGGCACCGACATCAACAATGCTGTCATCCAGGTCAACAACCGGGTGCAGATCGCGCTGCCGCGGCTGCCGGAAGAGGTGCGCCGCGGCGGCGTCGTGGTGCAAAAGCGCACCCGAGACATACTGATGGTCGTCGCTGCGAGATCGAACGACGCGCGCTACGATACGCTGTTTCTGAGCAACTTCCTCACCGTCAACGTGCTCGACCTGCTCAAGCGCGTGCCTGGCGTGGCGGACGCCATCATCTTCGGCGCGCGCGACTACTCGATGCGCGTGTGGTTGAAGCCGGACCGCATGGCGCAGCTCGGGGTCACCACCACCGACGTCGCCAACGCCATCCGCGCGCAGAACAATCAGTACGCCGCGGGCAAGGTGGGTCAGGAGCCGGCGGTGGATGGCCAGCCCCTGGTGTACACCGTCACCGCCCGCGGCCGCCTGGTTGATCCCAGTGACTTCGGCAACATCATCCTGCGCGCGAGCGGGCCCGGCGGCGTGCTGCGTATCAAGGACGTGGCCCGGCTCGAGCTCGGCGCACAGACCTACGATCAGTTCACCACCGTGGACGGCAAGCCGACCATAGGCATCGGTATCTTCCTGCAGTCGGGCGCGAATGCGCTCAAGGTCGCCAACTTGGTGCGCGACACCATGGCCGAGCTGTCGAAAACGTTTCCGCAGGGGGTCAGCTACCTGTTTCCCTATGACACGACGCGGGTGGTCGACGCCTCGATCAAGGAGGTGATCCACACGCTGCTCGAGGCGGCGGCGCTGGTGCTGATCGTGGTGTTCGTGTTTCTGCAGAGCTGGCGCGCCGCGCTGATCCCGTTCATCGCGGTGCCGGTATCCCTGATCGGCGCGTTCGCCGGCCTCTACCTGTTTGGTTTTTCGATCAACACGCTGACCCTGTTCGCGATCGTGCTCGCCACCGGCATCGTGGTGGACGACGCCATCGTGGTGCTGGAGAACGTCGAGCGCCTGATGGCCGAGCGCGGCCTGACGCCGCGCGCGGCGGCGTTCGAGTCGATGTCCGAGGTGACCACGGCGATCATCGCCATCGAGCTGGTGCTGCTCGCGGTATTCGTGCCGGTGGCGTTTCTCGGCGGCCTCGCCGGCCAGCTGTACAAGCAGTTTGCGGTTACCGTCGCCACCGCCGTGACCATTTCTGGATTGATCGCGCTGACGCTGACCCCGGCTCTGTGCGCGATTCTGCTCAAGCCCACTCATGAGGAACCGCGCCTGTTCCACCCGTTCAACGTCGCGTTTGCCTGGGTTACCGATTTGTACATCAAGGGCGTGCGTCTGGCGATTGGGCATGTGTGGCTCTCCCTGATCGCCTTCGCCATGGTGATCGCAGCGTCCGCCGTGCTGCTCAGGATAATCCCGGGCAGCCTGGTGCCGGTCGAGGATGTGGGTTACTTCTATGGCGCGGTCGTCATGCCCGACGGTGCTTCGCTCGGCCGCACCGGTGCGGCCGGCGCGTCGCTGCAGCGGACCTTGGTGCAGCATCCATCGGTCGATCACGTCTTCGTGGTGAACGGCTTCGACCTGATAGGCGGGGGCAACAAGACCAGTGCCGCGACCATGTTCATCACGCTCAAGCCCTGGGAGACGCGCCCCGAATCCGCCGGAGACATGGTCAAGTACGTATCGATGCAGGGGGCGGCGTACCGCGAAGGCCTGGTGTTCGCGTTCAACGCGCCGCCGATCCGCGGTCTGGGCACCGCGGGCGGATTCGAAGCATACATCCAGAATCGCGCGGACGCGGATCCGAAAAAACTGGAGACGGTGGTGCAGCAGTTTGTCGGCGAACTGCGCCAGCGCCCGGAACTGGCCGGCATCAACACCTTCTACCGGCCCGGCGTGCCACAGCTGTTCGTGGAAGTCGATCGCGAGAGAGCGCTCGCGCTGGGCGTTCCGGTGAGCGACGTGTTCGATGCCCTGCAAGGCACCATGGGGGCGCTATACGTCAACGATTTCAACAAATTCGGCCGCACCTATCGGGTGCAGATCCAGGCCGATGCGGCTTACCGCGCGCGGCCCGACGATCTCGGCCGCGTCTATGTGCGCTCCGCGGCCGGCGACATGGTGCCGGTCAAGGCTCTGATCAGCACCAAGGGCATCGTCGGGGCCGACCAGCTGGACCGTTTCAACGGCTTCATCGCCGCGAAGGTGCTGGGCGGTTCAGCGCCGGGCGTGAGTTCTGGCGACGCCATCAAAGTGGTGGAGGAGGTCGCGGCCAAGGTGCTGCCCCAGGGCTATTACCTCGCGTGGACCGGTCAGGCTTTCCAGGAAAAGCGCACCGGCCAGGCTTCGACTATCGCGTTCATCTTCGCGCTGGTCATGGTGTTCCTGATCCTGTCGGCGCATTACGAGCGCTGGTCGCTGCCGGTCGCGGTGCTGCTCGCGGTGCCTTTCGCGGTGCTCGGTGCCCTGCTTGCCGTGCTCGCGCTCGGCATGAGCAACGACATCTATTTTCAGATCGGTTTGGTCACCTTGATCGGCCTGGCGGCGAAGAACGCCATCCTGATCGTGGAGTTCGCGATGCAGAACGTGGACGAGGGCATGGACGTGATCCCCGCCGCGATCGAGGCGGCGCGCCAGCGCTTCCGGCCTATCGTAATGACTTCGCTCGCCTTCATGTTCGGGGTGCTGCCGCTGGCGCTTGCCACCGGCGCCGGCGCGGCGGCGCGCCGCTCGATGGGCACGGGCGTGTTTGGCGGCATGCTGGTCGCGACCTTCGTCGCCACCCTGTTCGTTCCGCTGTTCTTCACCCTGCTAGGCCGGCGCAGGTTGAAGCAGCATGAAGCCGCCGCAGCCGCAAGGACGGAGGCGGCGACATGAGCAGGAAGCATTCCATTGCCTGCGCGCTCGGCGCGGCGCTGCTGCTCGTTGGCTGCGCCGCGGTCGGACCCGATTACGAACGCCCCCAGGTGAGCCTGCCCGGCGCTTATCCGGACGCGCCGGCCGATCTTGGCGCGGCGGCGGTCCCCGCCGCATGGTGGAAGCTGTACGGCGATCAGCAGCTCGATGCACTCGTGGCGAGCGCGCTAGCGCGCAATGCCGATATGCGGATCGCCGTGGCGCGCATCGAGGAGGCCGACGCCAATCTGCGCGAGGCCGGTGCCGCGTTTCTGCCCGAATTCGATCTGGGCGGAACGCCGCAGCGCCAGCGCATCAGCGGCGCCGCCGCCACACCCGTTCCGGCCAGCATTCCGCTGGTCAGGAACGACCTTCGCTTTACCCTGGGGACATCCTTCGAACTCGATTTCTGGGGCAAGCTGCGCCGCGCGCTGGAGGCCACGCGCGCGCGCGCGCTGGGTTCGCGCCATGCCAAGGAGGTTGTGACCCTTACTCTTGCGGGTTTGACGACCCAGGCCTATTTCTCCCTGCGTTCGCTCGATGCGCAGATTGCGGTGGTGCGCAAGACCCTGGGGAGCCGCGAGGAGGCGCTGACCTTTGTGCGCAACCGGGCGCGCGGCGGCATCGCGTCGGATCTGGACGTGAACCAGGCCGAGCTGGCGCGCGCCGACGCTTCGGCGCAACTGAAGGATCTGCTGCGCCAACGCGCGCTCGTCGAGCACCAGCTGGGTTCGCTGACCGGCCGGCTCGACCTGGTGCTTGCGAGCGGCGATCTGCTGACCCTGCCCATGCCGCCGCTGCCGCCCGCCGGGCTGCCCTCCACGCTGTTGGAGCGCCGGCCGGACATTCAGCAGGCGGAGCAACAGTTGATCGCTACCAACGCCCAAATCGGCATCGCCAGGGCAGCGATGTTTCCGACCATTTCGCTGACCTCCTATCTGGGGTCGCAAAGCAGCAGCCTGTCTATGCTGCTGGGCAGCGGCGCCAGCATTTGGTCGCTCGGCTTCGGCCTGGCGCTGCCCATCTTCGATGCCGGACGCTATGCCGCGCGCACGCAGGCGGCCGAAGCGCGGCAGCGACAAGCGGTAGGCGGCTACCAGAAGGCGGTGGAAACCGGGTTCCGCGAGGTTGCGGATGCGCTCGCCAACCTGATGCAGACCACCGCGGCGGAGGAAGACCAGCAGGCGCGCGCGCAGGCGGCGCGCAACGTGCTGCGCCTGGCGAGCTTGCGCTACGAGGCGGGCTATTCCGCCTATATAGAGGTGCTGGACGCGCAGCGCGGGGCGAACGAAGCCGAGCTCGCTTTCCTGCGCAACCGGCAAGATC
>JAJZUN010000357.1 GCA_021848555.1 Pseudomonadota bacterium
CGCCGCGCGCATCGATGAGGATCGCCGAGGTGGAGGAAGTCAGACCGGCGAATCCGCGCAGCCCGCTCACGTCCACGCCCGCCGAGCGCAATTGCGCGCGCATGACCTCGGCGACGCTGTCCCCGCCCACCGGCCCCCAGAAAGCGGCAGCGCCGCCCAAGCGCGCGACAGCCGCCGCCGCATTCGCGGCCATGCCGCCGCCGACTTCGGCCAGGCTGCTGGCACGCACTTTGGCGCTCGCCTGCGGCCAGGCGTCGACCGTGAACACGCGATCGAGCGCGCTGTGCCCGACGCAGATGACTTTTCTCATGCCCCGATTCTGCCCTGCATTTGAATTCGTCGTGGGAAGTTGATCACGCGCCCGCTAGGCGCGGCTGCGGATGCTCGCGCAGGAAGCCCTGCATATGAAAGCGCGCCTGGGCCGGCAGGTAGCGGTAATCGCGGCCCACCGGGCAGGCGTGGCGCGCGACACAACCGAGGTCCATGCAGGCGGGTTCGGGCACCCGAGCGAGATGGCGGGCACAGGCCGGAACGTCGTAGGTCCTGCCGTCGAATGCGCCTGCCGGACAGGCCGTAAGACAGGGCCGATCGGCGCAGCGCGCGCAGGGGCTGGGGCGGCGGTCTGGCGGCGGCAGCTCGATCGCCGCGGCGAACAGCAGCGCGCCGCGGTAACCGTGCCACAGGCCGTATTCAGGACGGATCAGCAGGCCCAGCGGCGACGGATGACAGGCTTCGGCGCGCTGGGCCCAGCGCTGGAACGGCAGATAGGGACGCTTAAACGGAAACACCGCGCGCGCACCGAGGCGAGACGCGAGCGCGCCCAGGACGCGCTCCGACCATGCGTCCAAGGTGACCGGGCCCGCGGCGCGCGCGGCGTCGAAAGCGCGCCACATCTGCGGCCCGGCATTGCCGGCCAGGACCAGGGTGCGCGCAGGCGCATCCGCCGCCAGCGGCGGCACGCCGTCGGCGTCGGCAGGATGAAACGCGCCGCGCGGCGTCAGGCCGGCATCGCGCAGCAAACCTTCGATCTCCGCCAATTGCATTACCAGTTCGTCCTTGAGGCGCCCCGGCAAGCAGCATACACTTGGCTCGGGGCGTGTTGCAGCCGGCCCGCAGGCATCCACCCAGGGAGACCAATATGACAGACAGTATTTCCACGGCGACGCCCGGATCGCGGGACGCAAATTTCGATGCTGCGGGGCGCACGGTCGCGGCCGGCCGCGGCTGGGACTGGATCGCCGAAGGTTTTGCCTTGTTCCGGCGTCAGCCGGGCCTGTGGATCCTGACTGCGGTGCTGCTGGGCGCCGTGTTCGTCGCCTTCAGCATGATTCCGCTCCTCGGGTCGCTGGCCAACGCGCTGCTGTTCCCGATTTTCGGCGCCGGACTGATCCTGGGCTGCAAAGCGCTGGATCAGGGCGGCACACTGGAACTGACGCATCTGTTCGCGGGATTCAAGCACCGGACCGGTGACCTGGTGCTGGTGGGGGTGTTCAATCTGGTCGGCTGGGTGGTGATCGCCCTGGCGCTGATCGCCGTCGTCGGCGGCGGCGTATTCATGGCCCTGCTGCGCGGCGGCACGTCGGGCGCGAGCATATCGATTTTATCCATGCTGATCGCCATGCTGCTGGTGGCGGGCCTGTCGGTACCGCTGTACATGGCAACCTGGTTTGCGCCCGCGCTGATCGTATTGCACGACCTTGCCCCTGCGGCCGCGCTCAAGGCGAGCTTCTACGCCTGCCTCAAGAACTGGCTGCCGTTTCTGGTCTATGGCGTGGTTCTGCTGGTGCTGGGCCTGGCCGCCGCGATACCGCTGGGCCTCGGTTACCTGGTTCTGGTCCCGGTGCTGGCCGCGTCCGTGTACACCAGCTATCGCGACATTTTCTGCGCGGCTTAGCGCCGCTGCGCCCGCCGCGCCGGAACCGGAACGGCGCTTTGCGCGCTATCGCCGATGCGTTTGGGGTAAGCTAGGCGCCCGCGAGCAAATCCATTTTTTAAGAGCACCAGAAACGTGAGCACGAATTCACCCCGGCTGCGCCTGGGCATACCCAAAGGCAGCCTGCAGGAGACCACGCAGAAGCTGTTCATCCGCGCCGGTTACGACCTGCGCATTTCCGGCCGTTCCTACTACCCCGACATCGACGACCCGGAGATGGAGTGCATCCTGATCCGGCCGCAGGAAATGTCGCGCTACGTCGGGCAGGGGATCATCGACTGCGCCATCACCGGCCTGGACTGGATACTGGAAAACGACATCGATGTGGCGGAGATCGCCGATCTGCGCGCGCCCTGGCCGAACTACGGCCCGGTGCGCTGGGTCATGGCGTCGAAGGAAGACTCTCCGTTCCAGACCGTCAAGGACCTGGCGGGCCGCCGCATCGCCACCGAGGCGGTAGGCATGACGCGGCGGTTCCTGGCGCAGCACGGCGTGCAGGCGCATGTCGAATTTTCCTGGGGCGCGACCGAGGTCAAGCCGCCCATCCTGGCCGACGCGATCGTCGACGTGTCCGAGACCGGCGCCTCGCTGCGCGCGAACAACCTCAAGATCATGCATGTGGTGCTGGAGAGCACGCCGCGCCTCATCGGCTGCCACGAGTCGCTCAAGGACCGCTGGAAGCGGGAGAAAATCGACTGCGTGCTGATGCTGCTCAAGGGCGCGATCGCCGCGGCGACGCGCGTGCTGCTGTCGATGAACCTGCCGCGGCAGAACGTCGACGCGGTGCTGAAAATCCTGCCGGCGCTGGCCACGCCCACGGTGTCCACCCTGGCCGACCCGCACTGGATCGACTTGTCCACCGTGGTCGAGGAAAAGCAGGTGCGCGAACTGATTCCGCGGCTCTACGCCGCCGGCGCGCGCGGCATCATCGAACTGCCGCTGAACAAGATCGTCGAGTAGGCGCCGAACAAACGCCGGGCTTGCGCTCAGCCGAGGTCGAGCACGTAGCGCTGTTCCAGCACGCGTTTTCCCCATTGCTCGCCTTCGATCTGCTCGACCAGGCGAAACCCGAATTTTTCGGTAAATGACGCGCTGGTTCCAGCCCGCGGAAGGTCCAGAGGAAGACGCGCGCATACCCGCATTGCCTGCAGAATTCGACGGCTTCCCGCAACAGGCGGTTGCCCACGCCTTGTGCGCGCAGCGCATCGGAGAGTATGAACCAGCGCAAATGCGCGCCCTCGGTCTGCGCCCCGGCGCCATCGACGGCAATCGAGCCTTCGACGCGGCCGTCCCGGACGGCGGTCCAGAAGCCGTCCCGCACCGGATCCAGGCGCTGCAGGAATTGCGACAGCTCGGCCGCGACCTTGGCCTCGAAGTAAAGCCCGAAGTCCCAGGCAGCGCCGTAATACGCCGCGTGCAACTCGGTCACGCGGCCTATGGCCCCGGGAACATAGCCGGCGATGGCGAGTTCGCTCACAGCGCGAAACACCGGGGAACGGCGCCGGATGAGCGCATTGCGCTTACCTTAGAGGCCATTTCAGAATTACCGAAATGGCCCCTGATATAGGGGGGCACGAGGGGAGGTATCCTCTCGTTTTGAAATAAGCCCTTAGATAGGCCGCGCTTTCCCATCGCCTCGCCCCGCGGCGACGAACACCGCGCTCGCCCGAACGATGCGCTGCTCGCCCACCAGGATGTAGCAATTCGCGAACGACAGCCGGCTGCCCTGCTTTTGAATGTCGACACGCGTTTCCAGCCAATCGCCGGCTTTTGCGGTGCCCGCATAGTCGAGCGACAGGTTCGCCGTGACCAGATTGCCCGGGGGGTCGGACGAGAACGCCATGGTGTAGCCCAGCGCGACGTCGGCCAGCGTGGCAAGTATGCCGCCGTGCACCGTGCCGCGCGAATTGCAGTGCTTGGCCTCGGCCCGCAGGCCAATCGCCAGTTGCCCGCCCTCGCCGCAAGCGTAGAGCGGACCGATCAGTTCCAGCACCGGGCTGGTGCGGAACAAGGGCTTGAATCCCGGCGGAAGGTTCATGTCGCGGCAGGCGTTCGGCAAAGGCGCCAAGTATATATCCCGATGCGCAAAACTCCAGGGGCATCGCGCGCGGGTAGTGTCTCAGTTTGATTTGTAACGGGGTGAATAATGAAAAATTATCATCCCCAAAAACAAAACCCGCCGAAGCGGGTCGAGGCGGGTTCGTAGTATTTTGTCTATTATGAGTTATCTGGCAACAGTTTTTGCAACAGCCGCGTCAATCTCAAAACGACGATGTCCCGAACATAGTTGAAGGTTGAGTTGGTGGTTGAACAGTCGTGGGCCCAGAATGCGGGTTCTCGACATCCTCAACC
>JAJZUN010000358.1 GCA_021848555.1 Pseudomonadota bacterium
CCGGGCTGATACCAGGACAGTCTAAAGCATCGTGCTCCGGCTTGCTACTGCAAGCGTATGAATAGCGAAAAATACTTTTTGCCCGGAAGCGCGTATCGGCGCCGGAATACCCCGGAGTTTGCTAGGATACCCGCAGCCCGGGGGCGGCCAGCATACGCCGCGTAGGCGCTGAACGTTGGCCGGCTCTCGGGCACGGCCGGGAGGGGCTCAGAATGACGATTTCGTGCCGATCAACTATCTGACCAGAGGAACCGAGCGCATGAACGCACCTGCAACAAAAAACCTCGCCGCGTTGGCGATCCGGCTGCATCCGAACGACAACGTGCTGGTCGCGCGCATCGACCTCGCACAGGGCAGCCGGATTGCCGAAGAGAACCTGACCTGCCTCAACCGTATCCCGGCCGGCCACAAGGTCGCGGCGCGCGCCATGCGCCAGGGCGAGGCTATACTCAAATACAACACCATCATCGGATTTGCGTCGGCGGACATCGCGCCCGGCACGCTGCTGCACCGGCTGAACATGGAGTTTCGCGAGTTCGATCGCGACTACGCCTACGCCCGCGATTACCAGCCGGTGGACATGGTGCCCGAGGCCGATCGCGCCAAGTTCATGGGCATCGTTCGTGCGGACGGGCGCGTGGCCACGCGCAACTACATCGGCATCGTTTCGACCGTGAATTGCTCGGCCACGGTGTCGCACCGCATCGCCGACTGGTTCACGCCGGAACGGCTGGCCGAGTTTCCCAATATCGACGGCGTCGCCGCGTTCACGCATTCGAGCGGCTGCGGCATGGAACTGTCGGGCGAGCCGATGGACCTGCTGCGGCGCACGACGGCCGGCTATATCCGCCACGCCAATTTTGCCGCGGTGCTGGTGGTGGGTCTGGGATGCGAGCGCAACCAGATCTACGCCCTGTTCGAGAACGAGAAACTCGCGAGCGGCACGACGCTGCGCACCTTCGTGATGCAGGACTCGGGCGGCACGCGCCAGACCATCGCCGCCGGCATCGCGGCGGTGCAGGAACTGCTGCCGGAGGCGAACCGCGTCACGCGCGTGCCGGTTCCGGCGAGCCATATCACCGTCGGGCTGCAGTGCGGCGGGTCGGACAGCTTTTCCTCGATCACCGCCAATCCCGCCCTGGGCGCCGCGATGGATATCCTGGTGCGGCACGGCGGCACCGCGGTGCTGTCGGAGACGCCGGAGATTTACGGCGTCGAGCACACGCTCACGCGGCGCGCGGTCTCGCGCGAGGTCGGCGAAAAACTGATAGCACGCATCCGCTGGTGGAAGGACGTGTACGCCATCGGCCGGGACGTACAGATCAACGGCGTGGTGAGCCCGGGCAACCAGATGGGCGGGCTGGCCAATATTCTCGAAAAATCCCTGGGGTCGGCGATGAAAGGCGGCACCGGGCCGTTGATGGAGGTGTACAAGTACGCCGAGCTGGTGAAGCAGAAAGGCTTCGTGTTCATGGACACCCCGGGCTACGACCCGGTATCGGCCACGGGGCAGATCGCCGGCGGCGCCAATATGGTGTGCTTCACCACCGGCCGCGGCTCCGCCTTCGGCTGCAAGCCCGCGCCGTCGATCAAGCTCGCCACCAATACGCCGATGTTCCGCAAGCTCGAGGAGGACATGGACATCAATTGCGGCCAGATCCTCGACGGCACGGCCAGCATGGACGAAATGGGCGAGCAGATATTCCAGCTGATCCTGCGCACCGCCTCGGGCGCCAGGACCAAGAGCGAAGAGCTCGGCATGGGCGACCACGAGTTCGTGCCCTGGCAGATAGGCATCACCGGCTGAGGCTCACGCCGTCGCGGGTTCGAAGGTCGCCGCGGACAGGTCGATGCCGATGGGTGGCGATTTTGCGGGAGCCTCGCCCTCGGAGTAAACTATTTGCCGATTGCGCAGGTTCTTGCGTCGATGCAATTCATTGAACCAAGCCCTGGGGGTTTTCACGAACACCCAGCGAATCGGTGAACGTGAGAGACCATGGATCAGACTAGGCAGGTCACGGTTCTGTTCGCCGATGTGAGCGACAGCACGAAACTGTACGAATCCGAAGGCGACGAGGTCGCGATGCGGGCGATTGCGCGCTGCGTCGAACGGTTGCGGCAGACCGTGGAATCCTCGGGCGGGCGCGTCGTGAAGACCATCGGCGACGAGGTCATGGCCGCGTTTCCGACACCGGACGCAGCGGCCTATGCCGCGAGCAGCATGCACTACGCGATTGAAGCGCTTGCGCCGGTGGGGGCAAGCAGGCTCGGCGTTCGCATTGGATTTCATTGCGGCCCGGTGATCCAGAGCGGAAGCGACCTGTTCGGCGACACCGTGAACCTTGCCGCACGGCTCGTCGAACAGGCGGGAAGGGGCCAGATCATCATTTCGCGCGAAACTTCGGACCAGCTTGGCCCGGTGTTCCGCGGATTCAAGCGACCCCTGTACGCGATCCACGTCAAGGGCAAGACCGAAGAAGTCGAACTGTGCGAGCTCATCTGGCGCCATGCCGACGACATGACCATGTCCGTCGCCAGCAGCGCGGGCGCCAGACCCGAGCCGCTGGCGCTGCATCTGAAGTATCGCGACCAGGAATTCATCCGCCGACGCGCCGACGACTCATTTGCCATCGGGCGCGCCGCGGATTGCGACCTGGTCATCGCCAATAACCGGGTCTCGCGCAAACACTGCACCATCGAGCGGCGCCAGGACAAGTTCGTCCTTGTCGACCAAAGCACCAACGGGACTTACGTCAGCGCCGAGGGCGGGGAGGAGATCCTGCTGCGGCGCGAGGAGCACCGGCTGGCGAACCACGGCTGGATCGCCCTGGACCGGCCGCGAGCCGAGGCAGACGAAGTCGTGGAATATTTCCACAATTGAAAACGCGCCTGGCCCGAATCGCTTGCCAACGGCGCGAGATTCAAGGATGCTAACGGGCTTTCAATGCTTTCAAGTCGCGAAGATCCATGACTCCAAAAAGGCTCGGGCGCTACAGCATCCTCGGTGAGTTGGGGCGCGGTGCCATGGGCACGGTGTATCGCGCCCATGATCCGCTCATCGAGCGCGAAGTCGCGATCAAGACGCTGCATCCGGACCTGCCGGAAGACGTCGTCGCCGACGTGCGCCAGCGCTTCCTGCGCGAGGCGAAATCCGCGGGCCGGCTGAACCATCCCAACATCGTGACCATCTTCGATGTGGGCGAGGAGGACGGTGTCGCGTACATGGCGATGGAACTCCTCGAGGGCCGGTCGCTGCAGCAGATACTCGCCGAGTCCGGGCGTCTGCCGTTTCAGACCGCGGCGGACATCACGGCGCAAATTGCGGATGCGCTGGATCGCGCACAGCAACTGGGCATCGTGCACCGGGACGTCAAGCCGGCGAATATCGTGATCTCGGCGTCGGGTCACGCCAAGCTCACGGACTTCGGCGTGGCTTACGTGCCGGCCTCGACGATGACGCAGACCGGCACCATGATAGGCTCGCCCCGCTATATGTCGCCCGAGCAGGTGCTTGGCCTGCCTATCGATCCGCGCTCCGACATTTTTTCCCTCGGGGTGGTGCTCTACGAGATGCTGGCCGGGCGCGCGCCCTTCGTTCGCCCCGAGGACAGTACCATCTTCCCGCTGATCAACCGAATCGCGGCGGAAGCGCATCCCCCGGTGACGCAACTGGACCCCTCCATTCCCGCGGCGTTCGACGTCATCCTGGGCAAGGCGCTGGCGAAGAAGCCGGAGGAGCGCTACCAGCGGGCGGGGCTGCTGGCGAACGATCTTCGCAGTCTGCAGGGCCTGCGGCCCCCGAGCGCGGCAGCGGCGCCCGCCGACAGCGCGAGCACCGTGGTGCTCGCGCGCGGCGCGCAATCCGACCAGTGGCAGCACGAGAAGACCGTCATCCTTCCCGCGCCGGAGGCGGAGCAGAAAGCCGGTGCGTTCGTTCTCGACCTGGACACGTTCTCCCGCAACTTCGAGGCGGAGGAACAGGCGCGGCTCGCGGCGGAGGAAGAGGCGCGGCGCAAGAAAGAGGAAGAGATGCGCCGCTGGAGCGAAGATGTGGCGCGCAAACGCGAGGAATTCGAGCGCCAGCGCGCCAGCGGCGCGCAAAAAGGCGGCGCCAGCAGCGTCAACGCAGCAGACACCGCATCGCGGCGCGGCGCGCTCGATCTGCTGAAGAAAAAGGCCTCGATGCGCTCGCCCGAGGATGACCCGGCGGCGAAGAAGGCCAAGGCCGACGCGGATCTCGATCAAAGCATGCGCGCTGCGCTGCAGTACCTCGCCGAGG
>JAJZUN010000359.1 GCA_021848555.1 Pseudomonadota bacterium
GCGATCCGGTGCTGACCGGCTATGTGGATCGGGTCATCCCGGCCTTTGCACCGGGCTCGCACACGGTCACGATACTGGGCCGGTCCAAGTGCGAGGATCTTGTGGATTGCAGCGCGGTATTCGAGACGTTCCAGCTCACGAGCATGAGCCTGCCCGACCTTGCCAACCGCCTGAGCGCGGACTTCAAGATCAAGGCAAAGGTCATTGACGGCGACATTGGCCCGAAGATCGGAACAATCATCGTTCCTCAGGTCAATGTCGCGCTGATGGAAACCGCCTGGGAGATCATCGAGCGCGTCTGTCGGTATGGGGGCGTGCTGGCCTATGACGACACCGACGGCAACCTGATCCTGTCGCGCGTGGGCAGCACTAGCATGGCGAGCGGCTTCGCGCAGGCGCAGAACGTGCAAGGCGCGGTCGGCCTTGAAGGAATGGACCAGCGGTTTTCGAAGTATGTGGGCGTTTTCGCCAGCACCCAAACGCTGTTCGAGATGCCGCCCGACAACTTCAACCCGCTGACGAACAATTCCCTCGGCTTTGCGCTCGACCCCGGCGTGCCGCGCTATCGCCCGCTTGTACTGGTGGCGGAACAGAACGATTTGAACTTCACCGTGCTGAAAAACCGCCTCGGCTGGGAAGCCGCGCGGCGCTACGGCCGGTCGAAACAGATCAGGGTGGTGGCCGATAGCTGGCGGGACAGTGCCGGGATGCTCTGGCAGACGAATGCGCTGGCGCCGGTTGATGTGCCAGCGGCCGGGGTGTCTGGCGAAGTCTGGCTGATCACGGAAGTCTCGTTCCTTCGCGACGAGCGCGGCACGCGCGCCGAACTGGTGCTGATGCCGAAGGAAGCCTTCAGCGTCGAGCCGATCAATCTCAACCCGGCGTCGGTGCCGCTGGTGCAGGCGGCGAACGCGGCCGCCGTGGGCGCGGCAGATGGTCAGATCGTCTCGTCGCCGCTGCCGCCGCCCGAGGCCGCGAAATGACCCCGCGCCGTGCCATGACCTTGCGGCTGCCCGAGGATCTTCGCGCCCGCCTTGCGAGTGAGGCCGCCCGAAATGGCGCCTCAGTCAATTCCGAAATCGTGCGCGCGATCCGCGAGCACCTAGAACGAACCTCAACCCGCGAAAGGAACGACGACCGTGCATGACAACCCCTTGGAACATGTTGCGGAACAGCTGGGCATCGTGCTCGGGCATCCGCTGACCGCGGTCGAGCGGGTGCACTTGGCACTCGCCATGGCGCGCGCGCATCTCAGCGCCCCCGAATACGCTGCCGCCGAGGCCGCCCTGCACGGGAAGGCCACCCTGCCCGCGGAATGGCTGGCCGCCGCGGAACAGCTCCTTGCGGACGCCGTGGCCGCCGCCGAGGCGGCAGGATCGCCGCAGACCGAAACCGCTTGAGGAAAAAACACCATGCCTGCAAAGACCATCGGACCCGCTGCCCCAGGGCTAGACTGCGAAACCCTCGCCTGTCGCGTCTCGGCGCTTCTCACCGTCTGCCGGATCGCGGCCGAGGCCCAGGAGGCGGGCGACGAACCGGCCGACATTGGCCTGTCGCAGGCACTGGCGGCAACGGCCAGCATCGCCAGCGAGCTGCTGGACAAGATCACGGGCACGAACCGCTGACGCGGCCGCTCGCAAGACGACAAGGCCCGGCACGACGCCGGGCCTTGGTCTTTTTCGCCAAAGGGGGCACCATAGCGTGCGCGACAACGCGGACAGGCGGAAATCATGGCTCGATCCCCATTACTGGCATTGCTGATCTTGCCTGCGGCGGGCGCTGCTCTGGCGCAGCTGGTGCCCCCGCTGGATATCGACATTTCGAAACCGGTCATCGGACAACCCGCTGGCGTCTTGGCCTGCCAGACCCTTCCAGACCTTCTGGCAACGGATAACATGTCCGGGCTGATGTCCCGGTGCGCTTTTCTTCCGGGCGGGATTGTCGCGCAGGTCGTGGGCGATCCGGTTCCGGTCGCGATGCCTTCAGTATTGGCGCTTGCAGAGGCCACGGGATCCCCGAACCCAACCGCACATGCGACAGCAGCCGCGCTTCACTTCACGATCACAGCAGGCCCTCAAACCGGGGTGACAGCTTGGGCTTGGGCCTTCGAGTTCAAGAACTAGCGCGCATCCCGAGACTGCCCGCCTTCACGGGCAATGAAGGGGGCGGCATATACTTGTGTCGCAGCCGCGAGATGGCATGATGGCACGCTCAGAGGCAGGAGGTTCACCATGGTGAAGTGTGGGAGCTACGTCACCGCAGCTTGGTTTATCGGGCTGACCACAGCAGCAGGCGCGCAGAGCCTCGACATGCTTTCGAAAGCTGAAAGCCTCGGAACGATCCTCGCATCGGAAGAGTTCTGCGGGCTTTCATACGATCAAGCGGCCATCCGCTCGTGGATTGAGAAGAACATCCCGGCCGGAGAGATGGCGTTCCCAAGCTACCTTCAGTCTGGTGTAGCTTCGGCGTCATTTCAGCTTCAGGGGATGACCGCGAGCGCGAAAACAGCGCATTGCAGTGCAGTGGCTCAAACCGCGCGGTTCTACGGCTTCACGAAATAGGACGGCCGAGGCCGCGGCCCTCCAACACCCTCCCCGGGGGGGGTCTTCGGGTCCTCCCCCATCAAGCGATCAAACGGGCATTTCGCGAGCCCGATGTGTCTCTAGCTGCGGACCATCAAAAGTGGTTTGCGGGCGATCAGCCCCGCCCGATCAGGGTTTATGTGCAAACCTGACTGCAAACCGCAGTCTAGCAGAGCCTTCGCGCGCAATTGCACAGAAGTAGGGGCCAGCCCAGCGGCCAGCCCCCTACCGCGTTACGCGACGGCCTTCGCGGGGCGCAGGCTGACCCAGCCGACCACCGGGTGTTCCACCATCGCCTCGCTGCCAGGCAGCGCAGCAGCGGCGAGCATCACCGCCTCGGGCCACGGGATCCGATGCACCTCTCCGCCCGCGTATTCCGCGCCGCGCACGAAGTATTGGCGCCCGGCCAGGCCAAGCCGGAACCCCGCTTCCGCCCTGCCCTTTTCCGGCCATGCGGGCAGCCCGGCGCGGCGCAGGGCGTCCTGCGCATCCGCGACGGCATTGGCCGCGCTGCGGTCAGCCGCCGCCTGTGCCTGTGCCGCGCCCTTCTCTGCCCGCATGGCGGCCGTGGCAGGGAAGGCCCATCCGTCGATGGCGGGGGCATACTCGATCGGCGGCGAGAGGTCCGGCACCAGGTCGGCTGTTTCCACCGCGATGCCCGCCAGGGTCGCGCGCTGGACGATCGAGCGCCGCTCGATCAGCAACCCCTCGAGTAGCCGAACGGCGCTAGGCAGATCGGCCTCCCAACGGCGGCGATGGGCATCGGCATCGCGCCGCACCGCCTGCCGCGCCGTCTCGCTCTGGGCGGCGGCCTCGCGGTCCTGCGCCTCGTTCAGCGCCTCCGCCAGTTCCTCGGCCAAAACATCAAGCTGGCGCACGTTGAAGGTGGCATCGGCCTCGCGATCCTCGGCCGCTCGCCTGTCCTTGGCGGTCGCGCCGGTCTTCAGCAGGACCGCCAGATCATGGACCGCTTCGGCCCGTGCGGCCTCGGCCTCGTTCTGCGCCGAGGCGAGGCGCGCGAGGGCTTCGGTGATGGCGGCCGAGGTGCTGGCCTTCGGGCGCAGAGCGTCGATTTCGGCGGGGGTCATTGCACGTTCTCCTTCTTCATGGCGAAGCCGATCGGGCGGGCCTGCCTTGCATTCTCGGCCGCCAGTGCGCGTTCCAGCCCGGCCAGCGTCGGCGCCTCGGCCTTGGCGGGCTTGGTGGCCTTCTTCGGCTTGGCGGCGCGGAGCCAGCCCGCGACCTGCCGGGCCTCGGCCTTGCGCGCGGCGCGCCAGCGGGTCGCGTCTTCGGCGGCCACGGGCTCAGCAGCACGGCGAGTGACGGGCTTGGGCTGCGCCGCCTGCGCAGGCCGGGCCGCCTTGGCGCGGCCGGGGGGTGCTGCCGTGAAGTGCAGCAGATTGCCGGGGATCATGATGATGTCCTTTCGGGGTCGATTGCCGGGTGCCGCCCGGCGCGGATTTCGTGACGTGACGGGGAGGTGGCCCCCGCCCAAGGGGGCCTTCCGACCCCATGGGGGGTATGGGGGGTGAGGGAGAGA
Source organism: Pseudomonadota bacterium (assembly GCA_021848555.1). Next base: position 4,123 of record JAJZUN010000359.1, read on the forward strand.
GAGGGAAAAGCAGGGGTCGGAAGGGGGTCGGAATGGGGTTGGAAGAAAATCCGACGCATTGAGGGGCGGGGTCGGAAGTGGGTCGGAAGGGCGATTTTGGGCGATTTTGGGGGTCGGAATGGGGTTGGAAGGTCAAGGCGAC
>JAJZUN010000360.1 GCA_021848555.1 Pseudomonadota bacterium
GAGCGTCGCCACCAGGATGCCGGCGATGATGGCCCAGGGGCGGCGCAACCGCGCCGCGAGCACGAATGACAAGAGCTGGGTCTTGTCGCCGATTTCGGCGACGGCGACCAGCAGCGTGGAGGTGAGCAGGGCTTCCATGGGATTCGCCTGGCGCGGCCCTGCGGCGCGGTTTCAGGAGGTCTTGTGCGGGCAGTCGGTCTTGATGCAATCGACGTACAGGTGCAGCGAGTGCTCATTGATGACGAAGCCGCGCTCCTTGGCGATCTTGTTCTGGCGCTTTTCGATTTCGGCGTCGTAGAACTCCTCGACCCGCCCGCACTGCAGGCAAACCAGGTGGTCGTGATGATTGCCCACATTGAGTTCGAACACGGCGCGGCCGGATTCGAAATGATGCCGCTGCAGCAGGCCGGCATGCTCGAACTGGGTCAGCACGCGATAGACCGTGGCGAGGCCCGTGTCCATGCCGTCGGCGACGAGCAGTTTGTACACGTCCTCAGCCGACAAATGCCTGACCTTGCTCTTTTCGAACAGGTTCAGGATTTTGAGCCTGGGCGCGGTAACCTTGAGGCCGATGGTCTTGAGATCTTCGGGCTTGCTCATACGCGTGGATGGGGTTGGTCGATAGGGCGGATAAACTAGGTTATCATATTGCGTTTCACCCTCCTAGGGAACGAATTCAACTCATGTTCTTACGCGCACTGGCCGCAATAGCCGTACTGCTCCTCGCTTCCTGCGGTTCCGTCAGGCTGCCCGAGATCAAACCCTACCGGATGGAAATCCAGCAGGGCAATTTCGTTTCCCAGGAGATGGTGTCGCAGCTGAAACCGGGCATGACCAAGGACCAGGTACGCTTCGTCCTGGGGACGCCCCTGATCACCGACAGCTTTCACGCCGACCGCTGGGATTATGTATTCCGGCGGCAGATGGCCAATTCCACCGAATTGGAGCATCGCAAGATCGCGGTGTTCTTCGTGGACGGCAAGTTGAAGCGCGTCGCAGGCGACGTGACGCCCGCGGCCGATGCGGGGGCCGCTGCGCTCAAGGCCCCGGAAGCTCAGGCTGCCACCGACAAGCCGGCGGCGCAGGCGGGCTCCGAAACTTCCACGGCGGCGCCTGCTGCGGCCGCGCCGGCAAGTCCGGAGCAAGCGAAGCCGCAGGAAAAGAGCTGGTGGCAAAAGTTAAAAGAAAAGTTTTGATTCAAGCGCATGCTTTTGAAGATTCCAGCATGAAAATCGCAATTGCAGGCAGTTCCGGGCGCATGGGCCGCAGCCTGGTCGAGGCCGTCCTGGCCAGTTCCGATCTGAAGCTTGCGGCAGCGCTGGACGTCGCCGCCAGCCCCCAACTTGGCCGGGATGCAGGCGAGGCCCTCGGCCGCGCATGCGGTGTCGCCATCAGCGCCGATTATGCCGCCGGGATCGCCGCGTCCGATTGCCTGATCGACTTTACCCGGCCCGAGGGCAGTCTGTTGCACTTGGACGCCTGCGTCAAAGCGGGCACGAAGCTGGTGATCGGCACTACGGGTTTCAGCGCCGAGGGCAGGCAGCGTATCGTTGATGCGGCAAAGCATATCGCCATCGTGTTCGCGCCGAACATGGCCGTGGGCGTCAACGCCACGCTCAAATTGGCCGAGGTTGCGGCGAAAATCCTGGGCGATGCCTACGACGTGGAAATCGTAGAAGCGCATCACCGGCACAAAGTCGATGCACCATCCGGTACCGCGCTCAAGCTGGGCGAGGTGGTTGCAGGCGCGCTGGGCCGCGACCTGAAAAGCTGCGCCGTCTACGGGCGCGAGGGCGACACCGGCGAGCGCGATGCGAAGAGCATCGGATTTCACTCGATCCGCGGCGGCGACATCGTGGGCGAGCACACCGTCATTTTCGCTGGCGCCGGCGAGCGCGTCGAAGTCACGGTGCGCTCGCAAAGCCGCGCGACCTATGCGGTGGGCGCGCTGCGCGCTGCGCGTTTCCTCGAAGGCAGGTCCCCCGGCCTTTACGATATGCAGGACGTGCTCGGTCTGCGCTGAGCGGGCGCAGACGGCCGCTCGTCGCAGCGCGGTTTGCGGCGGAGGGGCATTCCGGGTTATAATTCGACAGTTTGACGGGACGGAACAGCTGCTGTTTCTGTCCCGTTTCTGTATATAAATCCTGGAGTTAGCCGTGTCCTCGCCGTTCCCGCCCGCCATTCTCGTGCTCGCAGACGGAACGGTATTTAACGGTATCGGCGTCGGCGCAGCCGGCAGTTCCGCGGGTGAGGTCGTGTTCAATACCGCTATGACCGGCTACCAGGAAATCCTGACCGACCCCTCTTATTGCCGCCAGATCGTCACGCTGACCTATCCGCATATAGGCAATACCGGGGTCAACCGCGAAGATCAGGAATCGGCGCAATTGTATGCGGCCGGCCTGGTAATCCGCGATCTCCCCTGGCGCGTCTCGAATTTCCGCAGCGAACACAGCCTGTCCGATTATCTGAAGGCCAACAAGATCGTCGCCATCGCCGGCATAGACACGCGCAAGCTCACGCGCAAGCTGCGCACCCAGGGGGCGCAGTCGGGCTGCCTGCTTGCCGCTGCGCAGGGTGCGACCCTGGGCGCGGCGGACGTGGCCCGTGCGCTCGCAGCGGCGCGCGAATTTCCGGGTCTGGCCGGCATGGATCTGGCCAAGGTCGTGTCTGCGCGCGAGCCTTACGAATGGAACGAAGGCGTCTGGGAACTGGGCGCGGGTTACAGGAAGGTAGAGAACCATCGTTTTCATGTCGCGGCTTACGACTACGGCATCAAGCGCAACATCCTGCGCCTGCTCACCGAACGCGGTTGCAAGGTGACGGTGTTCCCGGCCGAGACGCCGGCGACAACGGTGCTTGCGGCGAAACCAGACGGCGTATTCCTTTCGAACGGCCCGGGCGACCCCGAGCCTTGCGCTTACGCGATCGAGGCGATCAGGCAGATCGTTGCCAGCGGCATGCCCACGTTCGGCATCTGCCTCGGCCACCAATTGCTGGGCCTCGCTTCGGGCGCGAAGACCGTGAAAATGAAATTCGGCCACCACGGCGCCAATCACCCGGTGAAGGACCTGGATACGGGTCAGGTCGTGATCACCAGCCAGAACCACGGCTTTGCCGTGGATGCGGCGAGCCTGCCCGCCAATCTGCGGCCTACCCATGTGTCGCTGTTCGACGGCAGCCTGCAGGGCATGGCGCGCACCGACCGGCCCGCGTTCTGCTTCCAGGGCCATCCCGAAGCGAGCCCGGGGCCGCACGACATCGGCTACCTGTTCGATCGCTTCGCGAAACTCATGGAACAAAGAAAAACATGAGCTGCCGCGAACGCCAAGCCAATGCGCTGTCCCACTCATCCCCGGCGGACGCCCTCTAATGCCAAAACGTACTGACATCCGCAGCGTGTTGATCATAGGGGCTGGGCCGATCATCATCGGCCAGGCCTGCGAGTTCGACTATTCCGGCGCGCAGGCGTGCAAGGCGCTGCGCGAAGAGGGCTACAAGGTCATCCTGGTCAATTCGAATCCGGCGACCATCATGACCGACCCGGAGATGGCCGATGTGACCTACATCGAGCCGGTGACCTGGCAGATGGTCGAGGCCATCATCGCGAAGGAGCGCCCGGATGCGCTGCTCCCGACCATGGGCGGACAGACGGGCCTCAATTGCGCGCTCGACCTGGCCAAGCACGGCGTGCTGGAAAAATACGGCGTCGAAATGATCGGCGCCTCGCGCGAAGCCATCGACAAGGCCGAGGACCGCGAGAAATTCAAGCAGGCGATGAAATCGATCGGCCTGGATTGCCCGCGTTCCATGCTCGCGCACAGTATGGAGGAAGCGCTGCAGGTGCAGGCGGCGATCGGCTATCCGGTGGTGATCCGTCCCTCGTTCACGCTTGGCGGATCCGGCGGCGGGATCGCGTACAACCGCGAGGAGTTTGTCGCGATCTGCGAGCGCGGCCTGGATGCCTCGCCGACGAAGGAACTGCTGATCGAGGAATCGGTGATCGGCTGGAAAGAATTCGAGATGGAGGTGGTGCGGGACAAGGCCGACAACTGCATCATCATCTGCTCGATCGAGAACCTGGACCCGATGGGAGTGCACACCGGCGACTCGATTACGGTCGCGCCGGCGCAGACGCTGACGGACAAGGAATACCAGATCATGCGCAACGCCTCGATCGCGGTGCTGCGCGAGATCGGGGTGGAAACGGGCGGCTCCAACGTGC
>JAJZUN010000361.1 GCA_021848555.1 Pseudomonadota bacterium
ATCGACGAAGGCGGTGTATTCATCCGAGATCTTTGCTACGCTGGCAGAATGGCACAGGTGCATGGCATGCGCGATCTCCGACGTTTCGGGCGTGTTGCCGAAATAGAAAATTCGTCCGGCTACGTCTGTCGGGACCCGGCTGACTTCGCCGACCGGCTCCGCACTCCTCCACGCCGACCGAACGGCTGTTGCTCCCAATCCTAGGCTCCTACGGATGCGCGGTGGGACCATTTGAAGTAGCGCCTTCGGTTATATACCTGCATACTTTCAGGGCCATGGGTATCGGTTGCAATCAGTGTAAATGATTAATGCCGTGATACTATTGATCCAGAAATGCCGTTTAGGAACATTTAATCGGGATAAATGCCCTGACGAACTTTAATCTCGCCGATCGTGAAGAATTGATGGATTTCTTACGAAACGAAATGACCGTCACTCTCAAGTGGCAAATTGACTGGAACTTCATTAGGGAGGCACCCTGCTCAGGAGCGTCTAGGAATATCTGAACAATGTTCGGCAAGTTAAGACGGAAACTGAGCGGCGCGGAAGGTGCTCGCCCGTCTCCATCGAAATCACCAAGCTCCAATCCTCAACGCAGTGCCGGCAGGCGATTGCGCCGCAGTCAGAACACCGCAAGGGCGCTCCGGAATGACGCGCTTAATCAGAAATCTGCGAAACCGCGCGAACATGCACAGCATTTGCCGCATTCGCTCACTAACTCAAGTCTGCATTAGACCCACGTAGGTTAACTCACCGCGACATAGCCCAGTCCCAGGTTCATCGTTCCCGCCAGCTTCCACCTCAGTCCCCTACCGCCGACCGCCCGGCCTGGATTTACTCGGCCGCCAGCCTGCACTCGCCATATGTCGGTCAAATTGCCGAACGGGCGCCGACCAGACGCATGCGAGCGGATTAGCTGGGAGCTCTTCCTCCAGGCCCCGGCACCGTTTCCGTTTCAGACCCGCGCCAGCCAGAGCATGGCGCTGCGGCTCGGCAGGAAGAAGTAGCCGCCCGCGCGGAGGGTCACGAACTGGGGCAGCCCATCGATCTGGATAGGTCCACTCGACGTCGGTATCCGGAAGCTGCGCTTGTGTCCGAGAGGACACCGCCCGACAATCGGGTCGTTTTCGCGGTCCAGGTCGTGGAACACCGGGGAATCCAGCCAGCTGCGCTGCACGAATTCGAACTGCCTCTCCAGATCTTCGCAAACCGCCATGAACAGCAGGCCCTGCTCGGGCTCGCCGCCATCGCCGGCAGGCTGCACATAACTGCGGCCGCGCCGGACAAGGCGGTGACGGTTGACGATACCCAGTTCGGTCGGATCGCCCGGCTCGAAGCTGTCGCGCGGGTTGGCGCGGCGCACGTGCGCGCCAAGCGGGCACTGGAGGCCGGAAGGATCGTCAGTGCCGAACAGCATGGGCAGCTCGGGTTCCTTCTTTTCCGGTTCGAGCGGATTGCGCATGAGCGGCGCGCCGTTCTTCCAGCGCCCGACCAGACGCGCCGCCACCCAGTCCGCGTCGACATCGTGCCCCAGAAGCGAGGGAAGTTCGGGGTAGTTTGCCTGTATCTGGCTGGCCGCGGTTTCCATCGACTCCCGGAATCGGCCGACATGCTGTTCAAGCTGCCGGACGGCAAGGAATGCCCCGTTACGCCCGAAATCGCGGGGCCCGCGCGCACCTTCATCGCCGCCGAAGCGCGGATAGCGCTGTGGCTCGCGCGGCATTTCCGGCAGGCGGTCGAAGGGGTCGTCGGCCTTGTCCACCGGAATACCGGGCGTAAGATAGCCCTGCGCGTTGGCGTAGCCGAGCACCATTTCGCCGGGCGGGATGATATCGCTGGGCACGCGGCTCAACGCGGCCTTGGCCGTCCCGGCGATCACCGGTTGCACGATCCCGTCGCGGAAGCCGAAGTGGTCGTAGGCCTGGCCGTTCTGGGGAAGCGCCGTGGTAGGCACTTCATCGACCACGCTGACCCCTGCCCGTTCCGCAAAGCGCCGGTGCAGTGCCGCGAGCCGCGCCAGCCCTTCCTCGTCGGCAGCGTAGAGGAGCAGTATCGCGTGGACGGCGCCATCCTCGGCGTCGCGCCAGCGCCAGTTCTGCGGAGCTTCCTCCCCATCATCGCCCAGCCTTCGTGCGCGGTTGGTCATGCCGAAGGCGAACGGCCCGGGCAGCGCGTTGAACCCGCGCTCGGGATGGGATGCGGGCATCTCCAGCACGCGAAGGCCTTCGGCGCTCAGGCCGAGGCTCACTGCTGTACCGAACCTTTCCGCCTCGCCAAAGGTGACGCGGCCCAGGCGGCGTTCGCGAACTTCGTCCATCTCGAACATGAACGACTTGTCCGGCGCCGCGTTGCGGAAGCCGGTCAGGTTGCGCAACCACTTGCGATTGTCATCGGCCTGCTCGCCGAACCGGATGAGCAGCGCAGTCGAATGCCGCAGCTTGCCAAAGCCGGTGAAGACCAGCGACTGGATTTCGTCGCTTTCGAGCCGGTCGCGGGTAAGTTGTCCCGACCCGAACAGGGCCAGCCAACTGCGCGCCTCGCTTTCCGTGCGCGCCCGCGCCAGCCCGTCATGGATCAGCGCATTGCGCCGCATCGCCGCACTCGTCAGGTTGCGAAAGCGGGCATACCAGAACCGCGTCGGCACCTGCTTGCGCCGGACATAGCGCTTGAAATTGTCGCCGTCTTCGGCGCCGCCGGAGATCAGGAAGCGCGTTCGCGGGAAGCCCTCCCCATTCGACCAGGCCGCGCTCTGCCCCCAGTGCGCCCGGGTAATGAAGTCTTCGAGGTAACTTTCCCAGCTACCGTCGTAGTTCGACTGGAAGACCATGGTGTCGCGGCCGGGCAATCTCACCCACCTGGCGAAGTGGATCGTGCCCATGTTGAGCACGAAGCCGGGCCGGAAGCGGAAGGTCACGATCACCGCGATACCCCACAGCGCAAGGGCAAGCGCCAGTCGGCGGGTCAATCCTTTCTTCAACGGAGTGACGACCAGGATGTGGTTGTGGACGTGGTCAGGCTTGTCCTCGTGCGCCGCGCATTCGCGCAGATGGTCGAGCGAGGGCGCTGCGCCATCGGGCGCGTCATGGTTTTCCTTGAGGCGAAGCATCGCAAGGAACCCGCCCGCCGCCAGCGCACCGCCCGAAAGCGAAAGCATGACGCCGGCAATGCCAAGCCATATAAGGTGCGGCAGACTGACAAGGCCACCCCAAGTGAAGCCTTCGCTCCGACCGATCGCCCATGCCGATGCCAGCGCCACCGCGACAAGGACAAGCCCCACCCGCTTCATCGCCCGGGTGCGCAGCAGGCGCAGCACGAAACCGCCATCAAGCGGATCGTCCCACCAGCTGAGGTCCATCCTGGCCTGCGACGGCTTGAGCATGTACGCCGCCCAGCGCGCGCCGTCCGGCCGGGCCACGATGCGCCGCCGCACCTCGCGCAAGGTGGCGGACGCGCTGGCCACGAGGCCGATTTTGGCTTGCAATGTCGCCTGAAGCGCCTCGCTGGCGATGCCGGCCAACTCGTCCTGGGCCGCAACGTCGCGCGCACTCAGGCCCTGGTGACCGTAGAACTGCAGCGCCGTCGCGCCCCATGGGGCGCTGGTGAGGTCGAGCCGCTTGTCGAGCAGATAGGTTACCAGGTCCAGTCCCGGCTCCACGCCGGCTGCTGCCAGCAGCGTGCGAAGCTCGGCATTCATTGCACGAACGAAGGCAGCGATGGCGCGCGTCCCTTCGCCATCGCCATTCACCTCGATCACCAGCAGCGTATCGGTGGTGCGCCCGTCACCGCGTTCCTCCGGCGGCCGCGTGGTGGGGGCGTCGATGGCCGTCATCGAGCAGAAGTGAAGCAATCCCGCCTGATCGAGCCGCGGTCGCAACCGTTCGAGACGCGCGTCGATTTCCGCAATCCGGGCATTCAGCCCGGCCGTGGTGCCGGCCTTGGCCTCGATCACGATAAACTGCCCCTTCTGGGCACCTTCGTCGTGGTCGAATTGCAGCCAGGCGTACTCGGGAAACGCCCCCAGCCATTTCACGCGAAGCCTGCTCAGGGAATCCTCGATGCCATCCTGCGCCAGCAACGGCATCAGGCTGCCGCGCAACTGGGCAATCGCGATATGTTCGCCGATGCAGGAATGCGCATGATTGCCGAAGACGAGGGGCGGCGTATCGGTACGGTCATACTCGAAACGCCACGGCCGGACGACCTTGCGGGGATCGCGC
>JAJZUN010000362.1 GCA_021848555.1 Pseudomonadota bacterium
CAGCTTGTGACCCGGTTGGGCGGTGATCACGAGGACCGGAAGGTAACCGCCGGTTTCTATTTCCTTCAAGCCTTCCATCACCTGGAATCCGTCCATGCCGGGCATCTGCAGATCGAGCAGGATCAAGTCGTAGCGGTTCTTGCGATGAAGCGCGCAGACCTCACGCGGATCGGTCGTAGACTCGATGGACACATAGCCGGCACCGCGCAGCATTCGTTCGAGCAGAAGGACATTGGCTTCCAGATCATCGACGATCAGGATTTTGCCGTGAAGAATGTCAGATGTATTTATCATGATAATCGCGACGCATTATTTGCTCCTGGCCGAATGGCTCCCCGCGAATTCCAGCGCACACCCAGCGCCTCCGTGAATCCGTGCAGTTTACCGGCTTGAAATGAGAAAGGACCAACATAGTCTATGCCGTGTAGGTGTCGAAAATATCGCGGAACGCTTGGTGGTTCTGCTTGAACGCCGCAAGAATAACCGGGTCGAAATGCTCCGGCTGGGTGCGGCCATCGCCGCGCGTAATGATGTCCACGGCCTTCGGATGGTCGAAGGCGGGCTTGTAGGGCCGTTTGCTGCGAAGGGCGTCGTAGATGTCGCAGATGTGCATGATGCGCGCCGCCAGCGGTATGGCGTCTCCGCGTTTGGCATTCGGATAACCCCCGCCGTCCCAGCGCTCGTGGTGATTGAGCGCGATCTCGGCGCCCATCCTGAGATAGGGTGACTTGCTGTTGCCGAGGATTTTCGCGCCCATCGAGACGTGCCCCTTCATGACCTCCCACTCATCCGGCGCGAGGCCGCCCGGCTTGAGCAGGATATGGTCGGGGATGCCTATTTTGCCGATGTCGTGCATCGGGCTCGCGAAAAAGATCTGGTCGACGAACGCTTCATCCAGGCCGAGTATCCGAGCCAGTTCGCGGCTGTAATAGCTGATGCGTTGGACGTGAGCGCCGGTGGCTTCATCCTTGTGCTCCGCGGCGCGCGTCATCGTGAAAATGGTTTCGAAGTAGTTTTCCTGCAGATCGGCGGTCCTTTCGCGCACGCGTTGTTCCAGCACGTCGTTGTAATTGTGCAGTTCCTTGTGCAACAGGCGCACTTCCAGCATGTTGTAAACGCGCGCCAGCACCTCGGCCATGTCGAACGGCTTGCTGATGAAATCCTTGGCGCCGGCCTGAAACGCGCGCAGCTTGTGATCGGGTTGGGCGGTAATCACGAGAACAGGAGGGTAGCCCTCCGGTTCAACTGCCTTGAGCCCCTCCATCACCTGAAATCCGTCCATGCGGGGCATCTGCAGATCGAGCAGGATCAGGTCGTAGCGGTTGTTGCGGTGAAGCGCGCAGACCTCCAGCGGGTCCATCGTTGACGCGACGCACGTATAGCCGGCGCCACGCAGCATCCGATCGAGCAGACGGACATTGGCTTCCAGATCGTCGACGATCAGGATTTTGCCCTGGAGAATGTCGGACGAACTAATCATAAGAATCGGAGCGCGTCATTTGCTCCTGGCCAATCGCTTTTCGGCGAATTCCAGCGCCACATCCAGCATCGCCATGAATTCATCGACCTTGATCGGCTTGCTCATATAGCGGAAGAATCCTGCCTCCAGGCCGCTCTCAACGTTGAGTGGAACGGCATTAATACTGAGAGCAATGGTCGGAATATGCGCCGTAGCCGGGTCCGAGCGCAGGATCGCCAGGGCCTTGAAGCCGCTGATGTCTGGCAGATTGATGTCCATCAGGATCACCTCCGGCCGGGATGCGCGCGCAAGTTCGATGCCGCTATTGCCGTTCACGGCGGTCAGCAGGCGCAAGTCGGGGCGGCGCGCGATGATTTGCTCGACCAGTTTCAGGTCCGCCGGGTTGTCGTCTACATAGAGCAGGGTGCGTAACCGCCCCGCGCGAGGCACTTGGGCTTCGTCGATATTCATTGTCTCTGACCGTCCTCGTGTCCCGTCAATTCCAACGCCACATTCAGCGCATCCATGAACTCGTTGACCTTGATTGGCTTGGTGATATAGCGGAAGAATCCCGCCTTCAGTCCCCTCTCGACGTCCAGCGACATGGCATTGGCACTGACGGCAATGACGGGGATGTGCGCCGTGGACGGCTCTGAGCGCAGGATCTTCAGGGCTTCGAAGCCATTGATGCCCGGCAGATTGATGTCCATCAGAATCACATCCGGCTGGGATGCGCGCGCAATCTCAATGCCGAGATTGCCGTTCACCGCAGTCAGCAAGCGCAGATTCGGGTGGCGGGCGATGATTTGCTCGACCAGTTTCAGGTTCGCCGGGTTGTCCTCTACATAGAGCAGGGTGTGTAGCCCTGCTCCGCGAGGCACTTGCGCCTGGGCCAATGGGGCCGCTGCGCTTGCTTCCATGGAAAGCTGTGGCTCGGCAACCGAGGAGAGTTCGAACCAGAACACGCTTCCCACCCCGACGCTGCTTTCCACGCCGATTGCGCCCCGCATCAGTTCGACCAAGCGCTTGGCCACCACCAGGCCTATGCCGGTGCCTTCCTCGTCGCCAGCCTCCTGGCCGAGACGATTGAACGGCTGAAACAACTGCGCCAGCTGTTCCGGAGGCAGCCCCGCGCCGGTGTCCCTGATGCTCACGCGGATGCGTCCCGCCGCGCTCTCGCTGCATGTCGTCTCGACCGTTCCCTGTTCGCGGTTGTATTTGATCGCGTTGGAAAGCAGGTTGATGAGAACCTGCTTCAGCCGGGTCCGATCGGCAAGGACAAAGCAAGGGGCGTCGAACCGGGGAATTGTCAGTTTGATGCCGCGCTGTTGCGCCTGCGGTTCGATCATGGCCTGGCATTCGAGCATGACTTCGGCCAGCGACACCGGCTCCCTCGACAGCGGCACCTGCCCGGACTCGACCTTGGCCAGATCGAGGATCTCGTTGATCAGCTTCAGCAGATGCCATCCCGCCTTGAGAATCTGGGCTATGCTTTCCTTCTGGGCGGGCGTTGGCGGCGGGGCATCGGACTCCAGCAACTGGGCAAAGCCGAGGATCGCATTGAGCGGGCTGCGCAGCTCATGGCTCATGCTGGACAGGAATTCAGATTTGGCGAGGTTGGCTTTTTCCGCCACGGACTTGGCGCTCTCCAGCTCGACATCCAGGCGTTTGCGCTCCGTAACGTCGCGCGCGGCGGCGAACACGCCCTGCAGCCTCCTGTCCCGATCGTAGAAGGTCGTCGCGTTGTAGGACACCACGGTTTCCTTGCCGTCCCTGGCGCGCGCGGTGAGTTCGTAGTTGCTGACCTTCTTTTCACGCAGTGCCAGCGTGATGCTCGCCTCTGCCCGATCCGGATCGGTGAAGTAATTCTTGAACGGCGCCCCGATCAGCTCGTCGCGGGTACAGCCGGTAAGCGCCTCCATCTGCTTGTTGACGTCGGTGATGATGCCGCGCGGATCGGTGGTCATGATGGCGTCGATGTTGGACTCGATGAGCGAGCGCGTGTAGAACTGCTGATCGCGCAGCCGCTGATCGAGCAGCTTCTGCTCTTCCTCGATTTTCTTGCGCGCAGTGTTGTCGGTGCCGATCAGAAGATAGCCGATGATCGCATCCTGGGCGTCGCGCAGGGCCGTGACCGACACCACCGCCGGGAAGCGGCTGCCATCCTTGCGGATGTAGGTCAGTTCGTAGATGTCCTCGATGCCGCGCGAGGCCTTGAATACCAGGGCCTCGAAGCCCGGCGTGATCGGTGTGCCGAGTTCGGCGCTTAGCGCTTTGGCGCGCGCAATCACCTCCTGCGGTTCTGAAATATCGGCCGGGGTGATCTGGTTCATCACATCGGCCGCGGCGTAGCCCAGCATGCGCTCGGCGCCGACGTTGAAAATCTGGATCACGCCTTTTTCGTCGGTGGCGATGCTGGAGAAATTGGCGCTGTTGAAAATCGCTTTCTGCAATGCCCCCGCCTTGAGCAGCGCCTCTTCGGCCTGCTTGCGCGCGGTGTTGTCGGTGCCGATCAGCAGATAGCCGATTATCCTGCTGTCGGCATCGCGCAGCGCCGTGACGGACACGATGGCCGGGAAGCGGCTTCCGTCCTTGCGGATGTAGGTCAGTTCGTAGATATCCTCGATGCCGCGCGAGGCCTTGAACACCAGGGCCTCGAAACCCGGCGTAATCGGTGTGCCGAGTTCGGCGCTCAGCGCTTTCGCGCGCGCGATCACTTCCTGCGGATCGGAAATGTCGGCCGGGGTGATT
>JAJZUN010000363.1 GCA_021848555.1 Pseudomonadota bacterium
CGTTCTCCGGGTAGTGAAGCGCGGTCAGCAAAGGCCGCGCTGGGACAGGCTGGTGACGGTCTCGCCGGCGATCAGGTGATCGAGCACGCGGCAGCCGATCAGGTCCAACGCCTGTTTCAACGTCTGCGTAATCGCCACGTCCGCCGCGCTGGGTTCCGGGTTGCCGCTCGGGTGGTTGTGGTACAGCACCACGGCCGCGGCGTTGGCCTCGATGACGGCCCGCACGACCTCGCGGGGTGCCACGCTGCACCCGTCGATCGTGCCCCGGAAAAGCTCGCGCGACGTCAGAATGCGGTGCTTGTTGTCAAGGAAGATCACGCCGAATACTTCGGCCGCCATGCTTGCGCAGTGCATGCGAAGCCAGGCAGACGCATCGCGCGGGTCGCTCAAGCTGCCCAGCCTTGCCCAGCGCTTGCGCAGGATCGCCTCGGCCTCGCGCAGGATGTCGGCCTCGTATCGCGCCTGCGTGTCGGTCATCTCGCCCGGCGCCCGGTGCAGATACGCCACCGCGCCTTCGCTTCTCACCTCACCTGCCGGTTGGTGAGCCTCGGAGAGCGCGAGGGGAACCCCTCGCATCGCCTTGGCCGTGCGTGCTTTCGGGATGGTCGTCAGGTCAGTCATGGCTGTGTCCTCGCTGTGGGTTCTGCCGGTTGGAGCCGCCTCACCGAATCGCGAGGCGGCCCGAACCCGCGCAGCGGGCGAGTAGGCAGCGGACATGACCGAGCGCAGCGGCCGCAAAGCGGCTGGCGTGACCGATGCAGGCGAGGGGCCAACGAGCGGGGCGGCTGCAACCGGCAGTGGCAGCGAGGATTCAACGGACCTGCGCACGCCGGCGCGCGGCCTGGGCGTGCAGTTGACGTCTGGACGGCCAGACGTCCAAAGAAAAACCGCGGCCCTTTCGGACCGCGGTGCACTTGGCGACGGGAGGAGCGGCCCGCGCCGGTCGTGCTTGACTCAGTCGCACTCGATGCGCGGGCGCGTCGGGTGAACGCCGAACGGCAGCGTGCCGACGTCGGGGCGCGCCTCACGCCAGACGCCCACGGGGACGACAGCGCGATAAACGCCGGTGTAGTTCGTTTCGACGGCGATGCGCTGACCGCGCTGGCCGTCTTGGCCGATCAGCGACGTGCGGATATGCGGCATCGGGCCGTCGGCGACGGCGGGGTTGTCGCTGTACACCGCGCCCCAGACCGCACACTTGCCGTCCTTGAGCGGATGCACGACCGGGCGGATCGCAATGGCGCGGATCATCGCCATGCTGGGCGAAGTGATGCGAACGATTTGCAACGGAATCAACGAGCCGGTGACTGTCTTCTGCGCGGGCGCCGCGACGGCGGCGGTTGTGGCCAGGGCCAACGCCACGGCGGCGGCGAGGGTGAAGCGGATCTTGACGTTCATGGATCATTTCTCCTACGGGGTCGCGGAATGCGCCCCGTACCTAATGCAGTACCGGTCCGGAGGCCCGGATCAGATGAAAGGCAGCAGCACAGGCAACGCGCCGACCACCGCCGCTGCGCCACACACGACCGCGACCAGCGTCAGCATCTCCCCGTGGTCCTGGGGTAACACCACGACCACACGCGCCACCAGTGCCGCCGCGCCGACCGCCACGCAAGCCAGCGCGATCGACAGCGGGTCGTAGGGCGCCGTCGTGACCGCGTGGCCGAGCGCATACAGCGGAATCATCGAGGCGAGAAGCACGGCGGTGTTGCGCCTTGAATCCATCCCCGATCCGTGCCCGGCGGCTGAAAGTCCCGTCAGCGCGGCCACGATCGCCGCGCCGCTGGCCGCTTCGGCCTGCGTCAGCGTCGGCATCACCCACGTGATGCCCAACGCGGCGACCGGCCAGGCCAGCACCGGCGCGCCCAGCCAGAACATCAGGCGCAGGCCCGAGCCTGCACCGCCTTGGCCGCCTCCGACTGCCACGGATCCGGCCAACTCGGCAACGGCCACGGCCGCGGCGATGCCGACAGTGACGGGGTACGAGGTGACGCGCGAATAGAGCAGGAAAACGCCGAGGAACACCAATCCGGCCAGCAGGATGCGTAGCGCTATGCGTGCCATGGTCATTCCCTCCATTCCGCGTCGAGGTCGAGGCCCGCGTCCGGCTCCTGCCTGTCGGGCGCGGGCAGGCTCGACAGATCGTCATGCGGCGACAGGTCGTCGAGCGGCGACGGTTCGGGTTCATCAAGCGTCGGCGCGCAATCCCGTGACCCATCGGGCACTGGATCCGCGGGAGCGGGAGCCTTGGGGGGCAGCGTGCCGGTGCGCCAGTCCTGCGCTTCCAGGTACGCCTCAGCGATCTTCGGTCGCCGCGCACCGAACGCGTGATGCAATTTGCCAAGCAACGCACCGCGACCCAGAATAAGCCAGACCCCGGTCGCGTCGGGGATCAACGCGGTCAACTCGGCCGGCAGGATCGCCGGCAACTTTTCGTGCGTGCTTCGTTTGCCCTGCACCGCGCCCTGGCTCGCCGTGGTTTCGATGCGCTGGATTTCGCGGTCGCCGTAGCGCCGGGAAACTGTCGAAGCATCATCATCGGAGCATTTGAGATAGATCCGCGTGCCTGCCATTGAAAGGACGGGTGCGGCCGCCTCGATACCCATGCGCGCAGCAAGTTGGCTTTCGTTTTGCAGAGCCGCCCAGACGCGGCAGCCGCGGCTGCGGCCAACTTCGGCGATGGTCAGCATCTTGCCGATGCCGCTTGCACCAAGCTGCGGGAACTCGTCGAGCAGCAACCAGAGCGCGCCAGGAGAATCCGGGTCGAGGTTCGGCATGCGCGCCGAAATCGTTGCCGAGATCGTGGACAGCATCGCGCCCCACAGCGCGGCCGATGCAGTTGCGTATTCGGCGCTGGAGTTGAGGATCACGAGCCGGACCTGCTGATGGTCCTGGTCCAACAGCCAACGGCGAAAGCTGAAACGGAGCGCGTCGGGCCGCTCGCGATCCACGGCGGCGATCTGCTGGAGCAGGGTGGCCGACGATGCGAGCGTGCTGATAACGCTGTTTTCGCCGCCCGACAAGCGCGGCGCGGCAGGCGTGCCATCCTTCCGTGCTGGCGGAAACGCGCCCGGAATGACCTGTCGCACGCGACCGTCGCCAGTAGCCGCGCGTCGGATCATGGCGATCGGCTCGGCCTCGATCCAGCGGGTCAAGTCGGACCACGACCACTGCGCGCCGTCCTCCAGCATGTAGGACTTGATCAAGCCGGCCAGGATGGCGGCGGCGGATACGTGGAAGTAGGCGTTCGGACCCTTCGCTTCTGCCGCACCGCAGACGCTCGATGCAAACTCGTCGGCCAGCGCCGGCGTATCGATGTCGCTGGGCGACCAGATCGATGCACGCGCATCCCAGGGGCCCAAGATGACGACCTCGCCACCGTCGCGATAGTGGGTCACGATGAATTCGGATTTCGGGTCATGCAACAGTGCCTTATCTCCGCGCGCCAGCGTGTGATCCAGTGCATCCGCCAGTACGGTCGTTTTTCCGCTGTTGGGTTGTGCCACGATCAGACCGTGGCCGACTTCGGATTGACGCGCGAGCTCGAGGCCTCCGATGGTGAGGCCGTGGATTTTGCCGCTGCGCTGCGCCTTGCTCATACGACCGCGCTCCTGATCTTGTAGCGCGTCCAGTGCCTCGCCGGCGTGCGGGAGATAGAGCGTGCCCCGCACGTGCTGTTCGGATTTCTGCCGTGCGGCGATGAAGCCGCCCCAGCCTCCACCAACCAGCGTCGAGCCGAGCAGCAGACCAGCCTGGAGTCGGAGCCAGCTGTTCGGCGACGCGAGGATGCCGGGCGGCCACAACGTGGCCGCTGGGGTATGCGTGAGAACGAGCAGCGTCGAAGCGACGGCCAGGCCGGCACCCGCGCCCAGCGCGGCACCGATCGCGATCTCAAGCGCATGGGGTTTGATTGTTGGGGTCGTCATTTTTTACTCCAGCCCTGCCGACACGGGCGCCGGCCACGACGGCACCAGCACGGTGGGAGTGCCCGAGTTGGGTGCACACATATAAAGTGTGATGTCCGCTTTCTGGCCCGTGTCGGCTTTGATCGTGACCTCTATCAAATGCCAGCCGGCAGCAAGGGCAACCGAGCCAGCGCCAGTGCTCGGTGTGGTCGGACAGACACCCCAGAGACCGCACGAACGGCGCATGGACAGGATCGGTGAGGCGATGCCGTCCAACCGCCGCTCGGGCA
>JAJZUN010000364.1 GCA_021848555.1 Pseudomonadota bacterium
CCGCGGCGACGAAATCTTGTGCGCCTCAAGCAGGAATCCGGTCACCAGGACGAAGCCCAGGAGCGCCACGAAGGCCTCACCGGGGAAAGCGCGCGCCGGAGCAAATCCGCTGCGCTCGCGCCGGCGTCCGAACAAGAGCAGGCCCATGCCGACCAGGACCATCACCCCGAACAGGTTGCGCAGGAACAGATAGGGCTCCAGTGTCGGCTGATAGCCCTGGAACAGTTTTTCGCTCACCAGCGCCGCGAGCGCGTGCATCAGCAGCAGCAGCGTGAAGCCGACCAGAATGAGCTGATGTCCGAGCCAGCGCAGCTTCGCGTTCGCGTACAGCCGGCGCAACAGCAGCACATCCAGGAATAGCGCACCGAGGACGCGGAACAGCTGCCGGTCGAACAACGCCGCAGCCGCACCGCGCAAAGCCGCGGCGATCCGTTGCGCAGGCGTGACCGCGCGCGCGTCGGGACCGACTCCTGCGCGGAACCAGGCCGACATGCGCCACGCGAGACCCAGGGCGCACAGCGCCAGCGACGCGTAGAGCGCGATGTGGAAAAGCGTAGTCGACATGGCTAGCCCGTCACGCTCGTGCGCAGATCGCGCGCCGCCTGCTCTATCGCGCCCCAGGCCGTCGCAATCGCCAGTCCCGAGCCGCATTTCGAGCGCATCCAGTCCTGGTGCGCGAGGATGGAACCAGCTGCGTAGAGCCGCTGCCAGGCCGGTTGCCCCTGTGCGTCCAGCGGCCGCCACCCCGCGTCGGTCAGCAGCCCGGCGCGATTGATCGCGTGGCCCTTGGGGTCGAGGAAATCGCGCTGGTGCCAGGCCTCGCGCGAGGCCGGCTGGTGCACGGGCAGGCCGAGGATGCTCTCGCGCACCTGTTTGCGCTCGGCGCTGAGCCCGCGCCCCGTGAACCGTCCTGTGGCCAACACCACGGCGCGCGCGCGCACGCGTTCGCCGGCGGCAGCGCCGTCGAGGTCCAGCGTGACCGCAGCCGCGTCGGCGCCGAACGAGACTGCACGCACGCTGGCCTGGTGGCGCCGAAGCACGCCGCGGGCCGAGACTACCGTCTCCAGCGCAGTGAGCAGCCGCAGCCCGGGCACCGAAGTCGGCATGGTCGGGATTTCGAACACCGGCAGGCCCAGCCCGGCCTCGAACGCGGCGTGGACCTCGCTCGCGCGCGCAAGGCCCAGCACTGCCGGAAGTCCGAGTGCGCGTGCGTCGCCGAGCAGCGGCTTGACGCGGGCTATCGTGCGCGCGCGCAGCTCGCCGGATTCGAGCGCGCGGGCCAGGTGTGCCGCATACAACTCGGGCACGGCCTCGTAGCCCGGAAACTCGATCTGCTGGTGGCGCAGGCCTGGCCAATTCCGGCCGAAGGTCGCGGCGATCTGGGCCGCGCTGAATTCGCGCAACCCACGAAAGTCCAACAACAGGCAGGGTGATCGTTGCTCCAGTGCTCGAACGCCCGCGACCATCGATCGCGGCACGCCGAAGGTGGTCTTGATCGTGCCGATGGCCGTGAGCAGCTTGCGGTTGCGCTCGCCCAGTGGAGCATAGGCAAGCCCGGCGGCGCCCAACGCCGTAACGAAAGACTCGAACGCGCTGCGTATTGCGCTAGCATCGAGCCGCGCCAGAGGGTGATCCGGCTCGTCCCGGCTGAGCGCCGCGAGCGCTTCGAACGGCGATTGCCACAGCTGCCGCTCGGGCACGGGGTGAACGCCGAGGAAGTCCAGCAGTCCGCTCGCGAACAGCAGGCTGCCGGCATTGCCGACCTGGATGCACGACAGCCCCCGCTCCGCGGCGAACAAGGCTGCGGACATGCCCGCCATCCCGGCGCCGATCACGGCGACATCGCAGATGTCGTCCCGTGTACCGGTCACGGCGACTCCTCGCGGCGCAGTTCTTCACCAAACAAGCCGCAGTGCAACGCCTCCATCAACTCCGCCTGCGCCAGTTGTTCGCCCCACAGGACGGCGTGCTGACCGCGCCAGCGCTCGCCGAAAAAATCAAGAATCTCGTCCAGTCCGCGCTGCGCCTGGAAGTCGCCCCGGTTGTAGAGGTGGGCCACGGCTCGCGGAGCGCAGAACGCCCCCTGGCAGGCTCCCTTGCCGACGCGGCTGCGCAGGCCGATGTCAGCCAGCGTCGGCGTGTCGCCGGTCGAGCGCAAGGCGGCATAGATCGCATCGACCGCGCTGGCGGGCACCATTTCGCACTCGCACAGCAGCGTGTCCTCCAGCCCGTGCGCACGCATCCACATCCGCGGCGAGCGGCCGGGCTCGGTCCATGCGCATTCCGGCGCGACCGGCAAGGGCGTCGTGGCCGTGACACAGGGGCATGTCACGCCCAGGCGCCGGCAGACCAGGTCCGCCGCGCGTTCAGCCATGAGGCGGCAGGTGGTGAGCTTGCCTCCGGTGATGGTCGCAAAGTTGGCCAGACCCTGATCCGCGTGATCGAACAGGGCGAAGCCGCGCGAAACGGCACGCGCGTCGGCGCCGCCGGCAGAGCCGACCAAGGGACGCACACCCGCGTAGGCCCGGATGTAGCGCGTGGCCGCAAGCACGGGCAGCATGCGCGCTGCCTCCTCCACGATCAGATCGGCCTCGGCCGTCGTCGGATGAATATCGTCCAAGGCAGCCACGGGCGTCGATGTCGTGCCGACGATCGATACCGTGCCGCCCGGCATCATGATGTCGGCATTGCTCGGCCGGCGCAGGCGGTTCACGACGCGGCGGGCCAGGCGCTCGTGCGTGACCAGCAGCGTTCCCTTCGAATAGGTCATCGCCAGCGGCACTCCGGCGAGCAGCGCCACGTCCTGCGCCCAGGCGCCGGCGGCATTGACGATCTGCTCGGCCTCGATGCGCAGTTCCTGCGCGGCACCTAGAGTCTGCACGCGCACGGTGCGGATGCGGCTGCCCTCGCGCTCGAAGCCCGCGACACGGCTGCGCCGCAGCAGACGCGCGCCCAGGCCGCGCGCATGCGCCATGCTCTCCAGCGACAGCCGGAACGGGTCGATCGCCGCATCGGGCACCTCGAACACCGCGATCGCCTGTGCGGAAAGCGCCGGTTCCAGCGCGCGTGCTGTGGCGAGGTCCACCGGGCGCGCGTTGATCCCAGCCCGTTCGCAGTACCCGGGGAAATCCGCGATATAGCGTTCGTCGTCCCCCTGCACCGCGACGAAGTAGCCGCCGGTATCCTCGATCGCCTGCGCCGCGACGCGCTTGAGGATCGCGCCCTCGGCGCGGCACTCGATCGCCGCATCGTGGTCTCCTGCGACATAGCGCGCGCCGCTGTGCAGCAGGCCATGATTGCGCCCGGAGGCGCCGGCGTTTATGTCGTCCTTCTCGACCAGGATGCAATCGACGCCGCGCAGCGCGAGATCACGGGCGAGCGCCGTGCCGGTGACGCCGCCTCCTATGATCAGCACCTGGGTCTGCATGAACGATGGCAAGTTCAATCCTGCCTCGTCGCGCGCACATAGCCGATCACGCCTGCGCCCGTTGCTGCAGGGCCTGCGCCAGATAGCCCACGCAGGCATCGATCGTGGCGAGTTTTCCGGCATCGGCCTCGGGCACGTCGACCCCGAATTCCTGGTGCAAGGCGATCAGGAAATTGAGGAAATCCATGGAATCGATGTCGAGCTGATCGCGCAGGCTCTTGGCCAGCTTGAGACTGGCAGGATCCAGTTCGGGAACGATTCCGCCCAGGGTTTTGATCACGCGGTCGCGGATTTCCTGTTCGTTCATAAAGCCTCCGGTTGTTGCAGCAGAGTATCCAGCGCCGCCAGAAACAGCGCGCCGCGATGGCCGTCGGTCGCGCGATGGTCTCCAGAAAGCGTCGCGGTCAAGAGCGGCCGCGGCACCACCTGGCCATTCACCACCCATGGGCGCTCGAGCGGCGTGCCGAAGCCGACCAATGCCAGCTGCGGCGGCGTGATGATGCCGAATACCGACTCGACGCCGCGCTCGCCCAGGCTGGTGATGGTCACGGTCGGGTCGGTCATTTCCGAGCTTTTCAAAGACCACGCGCGTGCGCGCTTGACCAAATCCCGAAACCCGAGCATCAACTCATCGAGCGAGCGCTGATCCGCGTGGTGCAATGCCGGCGCAACCAGGCCGCCGCCGCGCAGCGATATCGCGATCCCTGCATGGATGGCCTCGCTTTGCTGGGCACGGTTGTCGATCCAGAAGCCGTTGAGTTCCGGCAC
>JAJZUN010000365.1 GCA_021848555.1 Pseudomonadota bacterium
CTGGCCTGTCGGCGGCCACAGCAGATCGCCGGCGGGAATCGTTCCATCGTCCTCGCGGCCGAACGCCAGTTCGGTCCAACTGCGCGTGACCGGCTGAAACGCCTCGTCGAGCGTCAGCGCCTTGAGTGCGAGATCGCGCGCGGCTGCGAGCGTGTGACGCCACAAGAGGACGGGCGGCGTCGAACGCTCGACCGGCCACTGCGCCGCGATGGCGGCGGAGGCCGCGTCGAGAGCGGTCTCGATCTCATGCCGGGCCGCGCGCACATAGCCGGGATGAGGTTCGAGCGCATCGACCGTGCGTTTCAGCATCTCGTGGACGAGCTCGCCGAACGCGCGCGCGTCCAGCGACAAGGGCTGCTCGTCTTCGATCGGCGAGCGCCAGCCCAAGGCGTAGCGCCAGAGGAAGGCGAGCGGGTCGCGCAGCATGAGACGAAGCGAGGTCGCGGACTGCACCTGCGCGATGGCGCGGGAGATGACGGGATGGTCCTCGCGTACGCGGCCGTCATGAGCGGTGACCGCAGGATTTCGGCGATTGCGCCAGCAGGCGTCAGCCGCTCGCAGCACGGGCGAGGTCGCCGCCTCTTCGGGCCGCGCGAGCAGGCGATCGGCTTCGCTGAAGGCATGACTCGGGATGCGCGCGCGTCTCAAAGGGGTGGTGCGCGGATCTTGCGGCACGAGCGGACTGGGCGCCTGCAGCCCGCCTTGGGCGTTGCAGCGGCTCCGCGAGAGCACCAGAGCGCCGCTGGCCCCGGCCGTGATGATCGCATATGCGCGCCGGTCCTGTTCGGTGAGCGATTCGGAATCGAGTGCCTCGCGCGACAGGATGTGGCTCGGAACCAACGGATCTTCGCCGGACCGCCGTGGCCACGATCGCGTCGTCAGGCCGAGCAGCCGGACGAAGCGACGCGGGGCCGCTGCGAGATGGCTCGCCGGACACCAGACCGCGCTGGCGCCCGGGTCGCGACCATCGGGAAGGCGAAGCTCCTGCAGCGAGAGTTCGAGCGCCTCTGGGGGCGCGCGGCGCAGCGCCTCCACCCAGAGCGCCCGTGCCGCGCGGCCGAGCAGCAAGCCGCCAGCCGCATCTGCAGCGCCGGCTCCTCTGGCAAGCACCTCGAGAACCGGCATGAGCAGCGGCCGCACGTCGACGCCATCGGTGCGGTGAGCGTGGGCTTCGTCGAGGGCGCGCCGCCACTGTTCTAGCTCGAAAAGCGCAGCGCCAGGCCGCAAGTCCTGCGCCCAGCTCGACGGCAGCGCATCGAGGCCTGGGCTGCGTCCGGCGGCGTGGCCGAAGAGACGGCGCACGCGATCCTGGCTCAACCCGTTGAGCAAGACGTCGGCCAAGGCGGCGCAGACCTGGCCTTCGCGCGACGCCAGCGTCGGCACGCCGTGCGAGAAATGCAACGGCAGACCGCCGTCGGCCGCCAGCACCAGCATATGGTCGTCCCAATCCTCCGTCGCCGTGGCGCAGACGGCGATCTCGTCCGGCCGGGCGCGGCCCGACGCGATGAGCTCGCGGACCCACCGTAGGGCCTCGACGGCTTCGGCCCGCGGGGAGGCACAGGAGACAATTCCGGGCGGCGCCGGTGTAGGCTGCGCATCGCAGCCAAGCTCGCCCTTGAACCAGGCGGCATCCGGATCGCCGGGATTGCGCCAGGCGAGCCGCACCTGCGGCGCCAGAGCAAGCAACAGCGGGCGCCAAACCGGGGCGACGCGCACGACCCGATCAAGCTCGACCGCGCCCAGAACCGCTGGCGCGTGCCTCACGCGCTGAAGGGCGGCATCGCGCAGATCGCGCGGCGACAACACACCCACCGGAAGACTCGCGCGCACGCGCGCCTCGATCATCATGAGATCTTGGAGCCGCGCACTCTCATGGGCACGGTTGGCCAACGTAAAGTCGGCGGTCCACAGCCGGGTCAGCGTCCAGGCCACGGACCGCGTCATGCCGGGCAGGTTTCGGATGCTCTCGAGTTCGGCGAAACCGCCGGCCTCGAGCGAAGACCGAATCGCCGGGTCAAGGTCCTCGGACCGGGCCGGGCGCGTGAAGCCG
The DNA here is from genome assembly GCA_021848555.1 of Pseudomonadota bacterium. Next base: position 2,051 of record JAJZUN010000365.1, read on the forward strand.
CCGGCGAGTCGCGCCGCAAGCTGCGGCAAGGTCATGATCTGCACGCCGGCTTCCGCCTGGCGCGCGGCGGCGATCCGCCTCATGCGAAAGGCGAGCGGCCCCTCAACGATGACGGTCCGGCGATTCATCGTCCCGGGTCTCCCCTCTCCATCCTCACTTCGCCGTGCCGAATCGCCAGATCGGAACCTGTCGATCATCGCCGCCCATGAAACATAATCGCCAGGCGCCGAATAAAGCGGAACGCCATATTTCCAAGAATTTCAGTTTTTGCCCGCCTCCTGCATGCGGCTGTTCGGCAGCGACCTCGATTGCTTGGCGACATCTCGTCTGGGGGCGGGCGCCACCTGATCTCTCACAAGAAGTACAGACATCAACAAAGCCACGCGACCGGCCGCAATCACCCGGCCATTGAGAACCCGGGATTGAAGCCGCTGAAGTCGCCAGGATGGCGTGACACCGTGCGCTGCTCTGGGCTCAGAAGGTCGAGATCGATCAGCCCATGGAGCTGGCCGCCATGCAGCAGGCGAAGCACCTCCGACAGCGCCAGGCAGGCCGCTACCGATCCGACGAACGGCGCGCCCACCGCCTTGCCGGCCAGCAGCGTCATCCCGCACCGGTCGAGCACTCCTTCGGCGACCAGCTTGATATAAGCCGGCCGTGCCTCGACCTTTTCGCCGCTTGCGGCTGCCTTCCAAATATCCGCCGCCGGCCGCCGCCCCGGCAGCAGGTGAAGGCGCATGGTGCGAAAGTCGCGATGACCGCGGCCCAAGCCTGCCTCAACGACGAGATCGAACCCCACCTGGTCGAGGGCGCGGCGTCCCGCCGCGTTGTCGAGGCCACACAGGGCGATCGCCGGCTCGTCGGATTGGCGCTTGAAGTCAGCCGCGAACAGCCGTTCCTGAATGGACGTGGTGAAGCCGCGGCGCTCTGCCCACTCCGCCATCGCACGTGTCTTCCGCTGCCCGATCATACCGCTTTCGCTGAGGATTGAGGTACTCTCCGTCGAGGCAGTGATGAGGTCTATATCCTGCAGCACCAGCGAAAGCTCGGCAGGGTCCCGATACGGGAGAAGGCTCAATCCCCAGAGGTAGGCCTGGCCAAGATGCCCCAACCCGATCAGCCAAAGCCGGGAAGGCAAGTAGGTCAGCGCCGGCTCGCTCGCATCCGCCTCGAGCCAGTCTGTGTCGGAGACGGGGCGCCAGAGCGACAACCCGACCACGCGGCGTCCCGCCGCCGGCATGCCGCCGCTCACGTGGAGATAGGCTTCGTTGACGGCCAAAGCGGCCGCCAGCATGCCGCTCAGCGGCATAGCTGCGCCGCCGGCAGGCTGAAGATCGGAGTGGATCGGCACGATCCCGCCCCGCCAGCCGCTTGCCGCGGTGCGCACGCAAAAACCCTTCCGGCGAGCGCAGGGCCCGCCACCGATCACGATGGTTGGGCTCTCGTCGCCGCGGCGCTCCAAGGCGCCGCCGAGCGCGACAACGGCATCGGCGAGCGTTCGCCCAAGCGGCATTGACAGGGCCAGCGGCGCGTCGAGCGCGCCGCCGACCGTGACGCCGCCGAGAAAGACGCGGCGGCCCAGGGCGACGGTCGTGAGGAGCGCGGCCTGGTGGACCGGGTCCTGAGCGGCGGAAGCTTCGATCTCGACGGCGAGCCGGTAGCCGCGGAACAAGGCCTCGGCCTCCGCAACGCTCGCGGCGGTGCCGCTATCGATCGCATGTTTGACGAGCCGGTGGAACGAGTCTGGTGAGATCAACGCGGTCATGAGGCCGCCTCCTTAGAGTCCGATGTGGAAGAAGCGACTGCGCTCTTCGGCCGGGACCGTCGCCCAGCGCTTGCCGCCGAGGTATCGGTACATGCCGATGTCACGGCGCGGCTGACGCCCCGTCGCGAAGCGCGGCAGGATCAAGGCGATGTGCCCGGCCCGCGAGATCATGGGATGATCGCGATCGGAGTCGCTTTGTCCGGCGCCGCCCGGGTGAACGTGGATGTCGGCAACGACCGACAAGCCGCGCGCCTTGCAGATCGCCCACAGCTCGCTGAAGTAGCGTCCGTCGAAACGCACGATGCCGCTGTCGAGGCAGTGCGGATCGAGATCGTCGTAGAGGACGAAGTAAACAACGCGCTCACTACCA
>JAJZUN010000366.1 GCA_021848555.1 Pseudomonadota bacterium
CGCTGACCTCGGCGCTGTCGCTGGCCTTGCTCGTGCGCACGATCGCGGCGTCGATTCCGGGCACCGGCTTGCCCATCGATCCCGGCCTGACTGCTAGCGCGGGGAAATTGGCGATCATGATGCCGCCGGTCTCCGTCTGCCACCAGTTGTCGTGGAACGGCATGCCGAATGCCGTGACGCCCCAGCGCACCGCCTCGGGATTGAGCGGCTCGCCCACGCTGGCGAGATAGCGCAAGGCCGGCAGCTTGCGCCCCGCGAGCGGCGCCAGCCCTGTTTTCATCATCATGCGGATGGCGGTGGGCGCGGTGTACCAGACGCTGACGCGGTGCTGCTCCAGGACCTGGTACCAGCGCTCGGCGTCGAAATCGGCTTCATCGACTATGCTGGTGACGCCGTGCGCAAGCGGCGCGATGATGCCGTAGGAAGTACCGGTCACCCAGCCCGGGTCGGCGGTGCACCAGAACACGTCCTCCGGATGCAGGTCGAGCACCGATTTGCCGGTAGCATAGTGGGTTATCACTGCCTGGTGCACATGCACCGCCCCCTTGGGCGTGCCGGTGGTGCCGCTGGTGAAGTGCAATAACGCCGGATCCTCTGGGTCGGTGGGCGCGATGTCAAAGCGCTCCCCGGCCCGGCCCAGCAGTTGCGCAAAATCGAGCGTGCCGGCAACGTCGACATCCGCGCTCGGCTCGCCCGCCAGCAATACGTGGCGCAGTCCGGGCAACAGGTTCAGGATAGGGACTATCTTCCTCGCGTACAGCATGGGCGTGGTCACCAGCACTCGGGCGTCGCCCAGTGCCATGCGCGCGCGTATCGGCTCCGGGCCGAAGGCGGAAAACAGGGTGCACACCACGCTGCGGTTCTTCCACGCGCCCAGGGTGGCGATATAGAGCTCGGGGATGCGCCCGGTCAGCACATAGACACGTTCGCCTGCGCCGACTTCCAGTTCTCGCAGCACATGGGCGAAGCGGCTGGAAAGCGCGCTTAGGCTGGCGAAGGAAAAATCCTGAGTCGCGCCGCTCTTGCCCAGCCAGCGCAAGGCGACATGGTCCTTGCGCTCACCCGCCGCATGGCGATCGACCGCCTCGTGCGCAATATTCAGCCCGCCGCTGGGCAGGCCATCCAGATCACGGCGCGCGCGCGCCCAGGAAAATTCGGAGCGGAAAGCGCCGTAATCGCGCATGTTGGGCGCCACCGCGCGACCTGCCGGATACCCGGCGATGGCCGCAACTGCCGCGATCGCCTTGCCGTCCACTGTCTCGAGCATCTCGCCTGCCTCCGCGCGGTGCGCCCGATGCGCTGCCTGCAGTCATCGGCCGCCGCCACGCCGTCTATAGCTGCAGGGTATAGCCATGTCCTCGACCCTCATTGACGAAAATCAACAACCGGGTCACAACTGCAATTCGATGCGCGCGAGATCAGCCTCCCCCGGCGCGTGGTAGCGCCTGAAGCCCAGTTGCCGCGCGAACTTGAGCATCTTGTGATTGCTCGCGAGCACGATCCCCTCCATCGTCTTGTATCCGTTCTCGCGCGCGGCATGGATCAGGGAAATCATCAGCAGCCCGGCCACGCCGCTACCCTGCCACGCATCGTCGACCACAATCGCAAACTCGCAGGTACCGGGCGCTTCGGTCGCGACATAACGCGCCGAGCCAATCTCGATTTCCCTGCCTTCCTGCGCGATGGTGGCGACAAAAGCCATGTGCCGCAGGTAGTCGATATTGGTGAAAGACCGGAGTTTCTTCTCGGACAGTTCGCGCAAGGAGCCCATGAAGCGGAAATAGCGCGAGTCCTCGGAAAGGTGGCTCACGAACTCCTGCTCCATGCCGGAGTCCTCTCCGCGAATCGGGCGGATGGTCACCGGGGTGCCGTTGAGCAAGGCGCGGTGCCGAATCAGGTGTTCTGGATACGCTGCCATGGCTGTGCACCATGCTAGGCGCCGCGCGGCAGGCTCCATTGACCGCGATCAAAATTCAACCCTGCTTATCTAGATATCACTTTAAATATATTTCCTAATATGCTGTTATATATATTATAATCGCAATTGCCATCGGCCAGATTCTGGGCTGCCCGGGCAATCCGGCGATTTGAAAGAATTTGCCCCTAGGACTACAAAGGTCAATATTAGTACGTTAAAATCAAATCGGTACAGGTGTTTTTGGGGGCTCTCCTGCCCACACATAGAAAACATCGGAAGCAAGACCTCAGCCCCGTGACGCCTAGTGCGTCCCGGGGCTTTTTTATGGTCGCGATGCAGCGATGCGTGGACGCCCGGTGGAATTCGCCAATACGGAGCGCAGGCAGGAGGCCGAGGTCCCCGGTGCCAAAGCCGATCGACGCGGGCCGCGCTAATTCTTCACCGACATTCCCAGCCGCTCGATCAGGGGCTTTTCCTCCTCTATGGTCTTTTTCGCGAACTTGGTGTAGTCCTCGCCGTTCATGTAGATCACGGGCTGGTCGAATTTTTCCAGCATCGCCAGGACTTTCGGGTCGTCCATCGCCTTCTTGAACGCGTCGTGCAGGATTTTCACGACCTTCGGATCCATGCCCTTCGGCCCGCCGAAACCGTAGGGCGAGTCGGAAACGGTGTGGTAGCCCGCGTCCAGCAGTGTCGGCACCTGCGGCCAGCGCTTGGTGCGCTTGCTGCCGTAGGTCGCGAGCAGGCGCGCCTTCCCGGAGTCAACGTGCGGCGCCCAGCCGGTCGAATCCGAGAGGGACATGGTGTGGCCGCCGAGCAGGCTTTGCATGTTTTCGGCGAAACCCTTGAACGGTATGTGCGAGAGCTTGATGCCGGCTTCGAGCGCGAACTGCTCGACCGCGAGGTGCGGCGTCGTCCCGGTGCCGGGGGTGCCGTAGGTCATCTTGTCCGGATTCGCCTTGGCGTAGGCTACATACTCGGCCAGGGTCTTCCACGGCGCGTCGGCCCTGACTATCAGGCCGAAGGTGTAGCCGGTGACGTTGATGATGTAGGTGATGTCCTTGAGCGGATCGAACGGCGTCTTTTGCATCAACGGCAGGCGGAACACGCTGATCGGCAGTTGCGTCAGCGTGTAGCCGTCGGGCTGGGCATTGACCATGGCACCGGCGCCTATGGTCCCGGAAGCGCCGGGCCGGTTTTCGATGATCACCTGCTGCCCGAGTTGCTTGCCGACGGACTCCGCGAAGGCGCGCATGACGAGGTCGGATGACCCACCCGCAGGCCAGGGACAGATCAGCGTGATCGGTTTGGTGGGGAACTGCTGGGCCAGGGCGGACCCGGCCGCAAGCACCAGCAACAAAACAACGCCACGCAGCAACTGTTTGAACATGACTCGGTCTCCTCTTAGGTTGATTTCGTGCCCGATTGTAGACTAGCGCCTGCGAATCCGCTCTCGACATCGAGACTTGCGGTTCAACAAGTGCGCGGCTCCAACCGGCAGCAATCGCCGACCTATGGAATAAAATAGGAACCGTACTGTTTACGGGTGATGAAGATGCAAAATTTCCGCCGAGCCGTGGCAGCCAGCGCTCTCTTGGCAGTCTTGTCTTCATGCGCGATTTCCGTTCCGGTTCGCCCCGGACAATCGGAAACGGAAGTGGTCGCGCGCCTGGGCCGGCCGACCCACGTCTATCAGGACGGTGCGAGCCGCTTGCTGGAATACATGCACGGCCCGATGGGACAGGCGACCGAAATGGCGCGGATCGGACCGGACGGCACGCTGGTCTCCTTTGAGCAGGTGCTGACTGTGGAGAAATTTGCCACGATCAGGCTAGGGGAAACGAACAAGGAAACCGTCCTGCGCACCATAGGCGCGGCCAGCGAAACGCGGTTCTTCCGGGCGTCCGGGCTGGAGGAATGGTCTTATCCATTCAAGGAACATGGCATCTGGGATTCCCTGATGGCGGTCTATTTCGACCAGGCGGGCATAGTGCGCAAACTGCAGAACGGGCCCGATCCCAAATACGATCCGGGCGCGTTTCCGCAATAGGATTTTGCGCGATCGTTCGTTTCTAGCCGGGCGCAGGCATCGCTGCGCGCGCGTCGCCTCTTGTCGGATTTGGCATGTGGCCCACCGCGCCACGCTCAGACGCGTGTGTCGCGCTCGTCCCGCGACTCCGAGGGCGGGTCCGGGCCCAGGAGATTGGAAAATAGATAGATCCCCAGCGCCGCCAGCGTGCTGATCCATGCCAGCGTCCTAGCCAG
>JAJZUN010000367.1 GCA_021848555.1 Pseudomonadota bacterium
TAGCAGTATATAGTGGGTGACCGCGGCCCCACCGGGATAGTTCCGGCGCAAGCGCCGCTTGCAGGCATTTCGCAGCAGGCGGGATTGCGCCGGTGCGACTGACCTGCGGAAGGATCATTGATGACGGCAGAGGAAAACCGGCTGGACGCCGCCCGGGCGGGCACGCAAGCGTGGCGCCGCTGGGGCCCGTACCTGAGCGAGCGGCAATGGGGCACGGTGCGCGAAGACTACAGCGCGAACGGCAGCGCCTGGGAATTCCTGCCGCACGAGCACGCCCGCTCGCGCGCCTATCGCTGGGGTGAGGACGGCATCGCCGGCATATCGGACGAGCACCAGCGTCTGTGCTTTGCGCTGGCCTTGTGGAACGGCGCCGATCCGATCCTGAAGGAGCGCATGTTCGGCCTGAGCGGCAACGAGGGCAATCACGGCGAGGACGTCAAGGAGTACTACTTCTACCTCGACAACGTTCCAAGCCACGCGTACATGAAGTATCTGTACAAGTATCCGCAGCGGGCCTACCCGTATGCCGATCTCGTGGCCGAGAACCGGCGGCGCAGCCGGACCGAACCCGAGTACGAATTGCTCGACACCGGGATCTTCGACGACGGTCGTTACTTCGACGTGTTCGTCGAGTACGCGAAGGCCGCGCCCGAGGACATCCTGATCAGGATCAGCGCAATCAACCGCGGCCCGGCGGCCGCAAGCCTGCATGTGTTGCCCACCCTGTGGTTCAGGAACGACTGGTCCTGGCACCCCGACCGGCCCAAGCCCCGCATCGAGGTCGACCGCTGCGGCAGCGACGGCGTGGTCCTCAAAGCGACGCATCGCGAGCTGGCGCCGCACTGGCTCGTGTGCGAGCCGCCGGACGAGGTCCTGTTCACCGAAAACGAATCGAACATGGAGCGCCTGTTCGGCGTTGCCAACGCGTCGCCGTTCGTCAAGGATGCGTTCAACGAACGCGTCGTCAACGGCCGGCGCGAAGCGGTAAATCCCGAGCGCGTCGGCACCAAGGCGGCCCCACACTACGTTCGGGTCGTCGGCGCGGGCGAGACCGCGACGATCCGGCTTCGCCTCGGCAGCGCGAGCGGTGCGAAGGCGCCGCTCGGCGATGAATTCGACGCCACGTTCGAACTGCGCAAGCAGGAGGCGGATGCGTTCTACCAGCGCGTGACGCCATTTGCGCTGCCCGAAGACCTGCGCAGCGTCCAGCGCCAGGCATTCGCCAGCATGCTCTGGAGCAAGCAGTACTACCACTTCCTCGTGCATCGGTGGCTCGAGGGCGATCCCGCTTCGCCGCCGCCTCCCGAGGCGCGCAAGCGCGGGCGCAATCACGAATGGTGGCATCTCGCCACGGGCGACGTGTTGTCGATGCCGGACAAGTGGGAGTATCCGTGGTTCGCCGCCTGGGACATGGCCTTCCACGCCGTCACGTTCGCGATGATCGACCCGGATTTCGCCAAGGACCAGCTGCTGCTGCTCACGCGCGAGTGGTACATGCACCCCAACGGCCAGATCCCCGCCTACGAATGGGCATTCGGCGATGTCAATCCGCCGGTGCATGCGTGGGCGGCGATCCGCGTCTACCAGATCGAACAGAAAATGTACGGGCGCAAGGACCGCGCGTTCCTCGAGCGGATGTTCCAGAAGCTGCTGATCAATTTCACCTGGTGGGTCAACCGCAAGGACGCCCAGGGCAACAATATCTTCGAGGGTGGATTCCTCGGCCTGGACAACATCGGTGCGTTCGACCGCACCGCCGGTCTGCCCGGCGGCGGACACCTCGAGCAGGCCGACGGCACCAGCTGGATGGCGATGTACTGCCTCAACCTGCTCAGCATCGCGCTGGAACTGGCCAAGGAGGACTCGGTGTACGAGGATGTCGCGACCAAGTTTTTCGAGCATTTCGTGTACATCGGCGCGGCCATGAACAAGGTCGGCGGCCGCGAAGGGGGCCTGTGGCACGAGGACGAGGGCTACTACTTCGACGCCCTCAATCTCCCGGACGGACGCTGTTTCCCGGTAAAAGCGTTTACGATCGGGGGCACGATACCGGTCGCGGCCATAGCGATCGGCGAGCGTGACGCGCTGCTCGCGTTCCGCAGCTTCAGCGAGCGCTCGCGCTGGTTCGCCCATTACCGGCCCGAACTGCTGCGGGGGCTCGCCGATCTCAGCCACCGCGGCATCGAAAACCGGGCCCGCCTGGCGCTGGTCGACTCGCACAAACTCGGCCGCATCCTCGCGCAGGTATTGCGCGAGGACGGGATGCTGAGCCCTCACGGCGTACGCTCGGTGTCGAAACAGCACGCCGCGCACCCGTACGTGCTGCGGCTGGACGGGCAGCAGTTCGTGCTCGACTACGAGCCGGCCGAATCGACGACGGCGCAGTTCGGCGGCAATTCGAACTGGCGCGGCCCGGTGTGGTTCCCGCTGAACTTCCTCCTGATCGAGGCGTTGCAGAAACACCATTATTTCCTCGGCAACGATTTCAAGGTCGAGTTGCCCAGTGGATCCGGGCACAAGGTGACGCTGTGGGAGCTTACGACCGACCTGTCGTACCGGCTCATCCGGATTTTTCTAAGGGACGAGAGCGGCCGCCGCCCGGTGTACGGCAAGCGCGAGAAATTCCAGACCGATCCGCATTGGCGCGAGCTCATCCTGTTCCATGAGTACTTCCACGGCGACACGGGCGCGGGCCTCGGCGCGAGCCACCAGACCGGCTGGACCGGCGTGGTGGCGAAATTGATCCAGCAGTACGGCGAATACGCGCTGCAGGGCAAGCCGCCCGGCCTCACCGACGCGGACGACGCGCAAGTCGGAACGATCCTGCGATGACCGCCGCGCCGCAGGACGCCGAATGGCTCGAAAGCGACGCCATGGGCGGCTACGCTGCGGCAACCGTGGCCGGTTACCCGCATCACGGCGCCACCACGCGCCTTGCGTGGTACGCTAGCAGCGGCACCGCCATGTGGTTGATGAGGACAGGCAGGCGCAGCGGTTTGAGCAGCATTTTCGCCGTCATTGCGTAAGGATAGTCGGCGCGCGCCCAGTGCCCCGCGGTGTGTTGAAATCGTTGAAAATCCTGGGGCCTGAATGTCTGCCCGGGGTGGCGTACCGCAAATGCGTTTTTCAACGCCAGGTAGGCATCCTCCTGGCCGATCACCCCTAAGCGCTGCCGCAACACGCGCGCTACCTGCCAGCGTGACGGGCGCTCTATCTCGCGATAGCGCAGGAAAAAATGGTAAAAGTATTTATAGTGCCCCACTTCATCGTTGCGGATATGCCGCACCAGCGTGGTCAGCACCGGTTCCGGGCTGATCCGCAGCAGCAGATCATACAGGCCAGAGGTACCGGCTTCCACGACACAACGCGCAACCATCTCCAGCGCCCGCGTGGGCTCCAGCAGTTCGGGTTTGCAATACGGGCGATAGTCAGCGCAGAACCCGTCAAACGCGGTCTGCCAATCAAATGCAGGCCATACTGTCTGCACATAGCGACGCAGGGCGCGTCCATGCCGCAACTCCTCCGGTTCCCAGCGCTCGCGCAGCCATTGGCTGGCTTCGGGATCGTCCTCCATGTGGCCGAGCAGGTTGTGTGCGTACAAATCAGACAAACTCTCCACGAACGATGCGCTGGCGAGCACATAAAACCAGGCATCCTCGTCCGCCAGCCGCTCATGCACGATCCGCTCGAACGGAATCTGGTCAATCGACCAGGGATGCGGCGCGACGATGGGTAGATGTGTATCTGGGTCTGGCATATCAAAAAATCAAACGCTCCGGGCACGTCTACCAGCATCGCGCGCTGCCGCAGTACCCGCGACGACCGGCGGCGCCGAAAGGCAGCGCCGTCTTGCAGGCGATACAGCAACTCGTGGCCAGGGCGCCTATTGCATGAACCAGCCGTGGCTGACCACCAGCGACTGGCCGGTCAGCGCGTTGGAGGGAAAACTCGCGAACAGCAGCGCAATGGCGGCGACGTCCTCTGTAGTCGTGAACTCGCCGTCCACCGTGTCCTTGAGCATGACGTTTTTCACGACCTCGGCTTCGGAGATCCCCAGCGCCAGGGCCTGCTCGGGAATCTGCCTGTCCACCAGGGGCGTGCGCACGAAGCCGGGACAGATCACATTGGCGCGCACGCCATGCGCGGCGCCCTCTTTGGCGACGACCTCGGCCAATCCGATC
>JAJZUN010000368.1 GCA_021848555.1 Pseudomonadota bacterium
GATCGGGCGGCGGACCGGAGCCGTCCTTCGGACGGAAGCTTTTGGTACTGGCCCATGCCTCCGGTAGCGTGCCGTCCACCGAGACATGCCCGTCCGACAGCAGCGCCTTGACCTTCGGCTGCGCCAGCACTGCGGCGAGGAACCCGGTCGCGATATCGCCCGCCAGCAGCCGGTCGCGGTTCTTGGTGAAGGTGGTCGCGTCCCACACCGGATCGTCCATGCCCAGCCCGACGAACCAGCGGAACAGCAGGTCGAAGTCGATGCGCTCGACCAACTGCCGCTCCGAACGGATCGTATAGAAGGCTTGCAGCAGCAGCGCCCGCAGCAGCCGCTCCGGCGGGATGGATTCCCGCCCGAACGGCGAGTAGAGCGCGTCGAACTCCGCCGACATTGCCACCAGCGTCGCGTTGACGATCTCCCGGATCGCCCGCAACGGGTGATCGGCGGGCCCCCGCTTCTCAAGGCTCACGTAGTTGGACAGCTTGCCACTGATCGCATCGCTCCCGCGCATTTCCACCCCGGCAACCCATCGACAGGATCACAGGGAATCGCAATTCCGCCCGTGCTCCAGTGCTGAATTCTCGTGGCCTGCTCGCCGTGACGAGCGACGCGAGCGGGGCGTCGTTGTTGTTGGCATCACGGTGGCTCCGTCCCACGCTCCGGAATAGCGCGGGGCCGATCACCGCCGCGTCGCCACGGCCCGCCGCTTGCCTTCCATGCTCCAGCGCCGCTGCTCGGGTCTGCTGAGGGCATCGACCGCCGGCTCTGCTATGGACCTTGCGTCGCACTTCGATGTCGGTTCTTGAGGATACCTGTACCGGCGTCGCCCCGCTTCGCCGGACGCGTCAAACCAGACTGGCGTTGGAGAAATCGCGGCGACCAGCGCGTATCCCAGCAGGTCACCGGGCCAAGGGAGGAAAATCGCCGTGTTAGCAGCCTGCTTGTGGCACGGCGCCTCGGTCACCGCTACTCCGACGCCGGTTCCGGCTGCCAATTGAGTGACGGCAACTTTCTTTTGCCTTGCGGGTTACGACTATTACACGCATGTTAGTTGTCGCGGAAACTAACCGTGCGTCTCCACAGTGGAGAGTCCAATGGGCCACCAGAATCGTGGGGTCCGCTGCATGGTGTGCGGATCAGCCGACGTGTCGATGGCTGTTCCAATCGAGAACCTGATTACGCCCTTTTCTCAGCCGGTTTGTTCGGTACCAAGTCCTTTCATTTTCAGGCATAAACCTCTGCCAGCTTCAGGAGTCGGTAGGGCATAGGGGGAGTCCGGAGGGCGGCCCAGGTCAGGCGCGGCAGCATGGCGGCGAGATCGTAGCGCCTGTTGAAGCGGTATTCGAACTCGGCGAGATAGCGCGGCACGTGCTTCTCGTGAATGGCCCGATAGGTCCCGACAAGCGCGGCCTTGATGTTGCCCAGAGCCGTGTTGACCCATTTGAAGGCCGGGGTGCGGGCGGAAGCCGGGCCGGAGCCGGTCTTGATCACCTGGTGCTTGCACCCGGCCTCGGTTACCGCCCCGAAGCAAGCCAGGCCGTCGCTGACGATCTCGCAAGCCGGGTCGAGGCTGCGCTTGGCAAAGCCCGAAATGGCGCCATTGCAGAAGCTGGCCACCCGGCGCAGCTTCAGGCGCACCGGCTTGCCCTCGGGCGTGGTCTCGACGGCGGCCACGATCGGCGTCTTGCCGGGCGCACCACGGCCGCGCTTGCCGCCGGACCGTTCGCCCCCGACATAGGCGTCGTCGATCTCCACCCGCCCGGTCAGGCGCTTGCTGGCATCGCGCTCCATCATCACCTGCGCCAGCTTGTGCTTCATCTTCCAGGCCGTGGTCTGCTTCACGCCCAGGCGGCGGCCCAGTTCGATGCTGGAGATGCCCTGCTTGCTCTGCGTCAGGTGATACATGGCCCGGAACCACAGCCGCAGCGGCAGGTGCGTCGAGGCAAAGATGGTGCCCGCGATCAGCGAGGTCTGGCGACGGCAGGCACGGCACTGCAACAGACCACGGCTCTTGATCTCACTATGCGCCTGACCGCCGCAGACCGGACACACGAAGCCCTGCGGCCAGCGCGCGGCTTTCACCACGGCCCGGCATTTCTCTTCCGTGCCATAGCGCTCCTCGAACTCCGCCTCACTGAGGCCCTTCTGGAATTGCACCCCGTTCCGAGCCATCGCTGCGCCCTCAATCCACCCCGACAGCTACGATTCTGCCAAACCAAATCAGCTGACGAAAGAGGGTAAACAGGATCGAGAATGCAGTGCGGCTTTTCTGTTCAGCTTGCGCTCCCTGGGCTCGCCACCCCTCGCAATCCGCCAGCACGCAATCATCGGACGCGGCACCAAGCCGTCCTGAAGCAACTGCCACGAACGCCAAGGACGAGAAGGCGGTTAAGGGTGGGGAACGCTGAATGCGCTGCCGACAAAGTTTGGCGTCGGGGTGTTTGGTGAGTTGGCACGCCGCGATGGCCGCAGCTACGCGGCGCTACGATACTGCGCGCCCCCGTCGCTGTGCGAGCAGTGACCAAAGCGCACCAGCCAGTTCTGTCGTGGCGAACGGCTTTTGCAGCAAGGGGAACTCCTGCGGATCACGATTTGCCCCGCCGGCATATCCTGTTGCCAGCAACACCGGAATCGCTAGCCACCGGCGTCGGATGTCCCGTGCAAGCTCGACGCCGCCCATGGCACCAGGCATGAGAACGTCTGAGATCACGGCAGCAAACGGCTCGCCGCCGGCCATCAATGCCAGAGCGTCCTCCGCATTGGTGGCCACCACAGGATGATAGCCGGCGCTGCGCAGCATTTCTGCGGCAAGATGTCCCACGGCGGCGTCGTCATCTACGAGGAGGATTCTGGCACCCCCACCCGTCATCATGGCGGGCGGTGCCGCCGCTTCTGCAGGACCGGCATCACCGGCTTCCGGAGCGGCCGGCAGAAAAAACACCACCTCGGTGCCATAACCGGGTTCACTGGTGATTGTGATCGTTCCGCCGGCTTGCCGCGCAAATCCATAGGCTTGGCTGAGGCCAAGCCCGGTTCCCTGGCCCAGTGGCTTGGTCGTGAAGAACGGGTCGAACACGCGTCCGAGTACCTCCTTCGGGATACCGCTGCCGGTGTCTCGCAGGCTGATCGCAACAAACCGGCCAGTGCAGCTATCCGGCTCACCCTGCAAGTTGACGTTGCGGGCAGAGACCACCAATGCGCCACCCTGCGGCATGGCATCGCGGGCGTTCACTGCAACATTGAGCAGCGCCAGTTCAAGTTGCGTGTCGTCAACGTGGACTGGCCAGACATCGTCGGGGATGCGAAGGTCAACGCGGATGTCGCCGCACAGCGTACGTCCAAAAAGCTTCGCCGATTGCCGTAGGCGGGGTGCCGTATCGATGGTTTCCGGGTGGACCGGCATGTCCCGGGAGAAGGTCAGCAGTTGCCGCGTCAACTCCGCGCCACGGAGTGCCGCCCTGTGGATTTCTCCGAGGATGGTCGTCAGTTCCTGTTTTCCCTCGGCCTGCTTTTCCGCAAGCATCACGCCGCCCAGGATGGCTTGCAGCAGGTTGTTGAAGTCGTGCGCGACGCCGCCGGTGAGTTGACCAAGCGCTTCCAGCTTTTGGGATTGCACCAGTCTCTCGCGCATTTCCTCCATGCTCTGTTGCGCTTGGCGCCGTTCGGTAATGTCGCGGGTTATTTTGGCGAAGCCGACAAGCTGCCCGGCGTCATCGCGGATGGCATCGATAACCACATTGCCCCAGAAGCGCGTGCCGTCCTTGCGCACGCGCCAGCCTTCCATCTCGAACCGACCGGTGGCAGCGGCCTCTTCCAGGACCCGACGCGGAACGCCGGATGCGCGATCCTCTTCGGTGTAGAAGCAGGAGAAATGCTGACCGGTGATCTCATCGGCCGTGTACCCCTTCATTTTCGCGGCGCCGGCATTCCAAGTGGCAATATTGCCGTGAGAGTCGAGCATGAAGATGGCGTAGTCGGTGATCCCTCGGACCAGCAGTCCGAAATTCGGCTCGCTCTTCAGAAGCCGTTGCTGTGCCCGATAGTGCGCTGTTATATCGCGGGTGATCTTCACGAAGCCGATGCACCGCCCGGATGGATCGCGGACCACATCCAGCACGGCGAGAGCCCAAAACCGACTGCCATCCTTGCGCACGCGCCAG
>JAJZUN010000369.1 GCA_021848555.1 Pseudomonadota bacterium
GCGTCGCTTGGTGCGGAAATCAGCGACAACGCCGAGCTTTTGCTTGCGATGGACGCTTTTCGCCGGGGCGCGCCCTCTGCCATTGTCCACCTTGAGTCGGTACCCGTAGCTTTCGCGAAATCGCCCAATTTGCTGGCTGCTCCAGTATGGGTATGGGATCGGTTGAAAGAAAAGGATCTCTCCGGCGTCCTGGTTCTCGGACTCGGCGTCAAGGAACTGGCGGAAAGTGTGCTTAACCAGAGCCCATTCAAGCATTGGGGAATCCGCATCACCTCGTCGTCGGCGCGATTGCCCGAGGGAAACAGGGTTGAACTGTACAGCCGCGCGCCGACCGAGCCGGGAGGCTGGGTTGCGGCTCTGCAGCGGCCAAACCTGTCGCGCGAGCTTCAATTTGGAGACACGACTCTGGTCGTCGAAATGCGGCCCGAACTGGACCGCGGGTTCCTGTCCGAATTTCTCTATCCGTTGACAGTTCTTGTCGTCGGCTCGCTCGCCTCATGCTTCCTCTATTTCCTGCTTCGCCAGCTCCGCACCTCCCGCGCCTTGGCTGAGAACAACGCCAGCCGCCTGGGTAGAGAGGCGGAGCAGAATAATCAGCGGTTTCGTGATCTGGTTGAGTCGAGCAGCGACTGGATTTGGGAGGTGGACAGCGAATACCGGTTCCGCTACGTCAGTCCGACGACACAGGCGTACTTCGGCATTGCGCCGGAGAAGCTCATCGGCAGGTCGATACAGGACATGATCGAGCGAAGCTCCGTCCATGGCGCTCGCCCGTTCCCGTTTCCGCTCGATCAGCCGGCTGCCTATAGCGGATTCGAGCGATCGTTCGTGGGGGCAAACGGTTCGATATTGACGTTCGAGAGCACGGGAACCCCCATCATCGACGAATTGCGGGGATTTCGCGGTATGCGCGGAATCGACCGCGACGTGACGGCGCAGCGCAATATTCAGGCGCGGCTGTCCGCGCTCAGGCAGGACCTGTCGCTGAGCATGCAGGCAAACCTGGTGAATCAGCTTTTGTCGGGGCTGGCGCACGAGTTGAATCAACCCCTGTCGGCAATTGCGTCGTATAACCAAGCTTGCGTTCGGCTGCTTAATCAGGAGCCGATAGACTGGGCCGAGATCAAGTCGGCGATGCAAGCGACGACGAGTCACGCACTGTTGGCTGCCGAAGTTGTCAGCCGTGTTCGCCGGCTCACAGTCCAGCGCACCCCGCAGATTACGGACGTCGACTTGTCCGCGGTGGTCCTCAATACCGTTCACCTGATCCAATTCAGGACATCTTCAAGTGAGATTGCGATCGACGTGGATGTTCCCGAATCGCTTCCGCATGCCGCCGCAGATCCGATTCTGGTAACGCAGGTGCTGCTCAACATTCTGAACAATGCCATTGACGCGATGACCGACTCTCCGGTTCGGCAGATCCGGGTTGTCGGCGAAGTGATCAAAGATGGACAAATCAGGCTTTCCGTGACTGACTCCGGGCCGGGAATGGGCAGGCTCGATCCGGACCGGGTGTTCGAGCCCTATTTCACCACCAAGACCGACGGTATGGGTTTGGGTTTGACTATCAGTCGCTCGATCATCGAGGCCCTGGAGGGGACGCTGAACCATACGCCCAATCCGTCCGGCGGGACGATCTTTACCGTGACATTGCCTGCTATTGCCCGGCAATAAGGACCGGGAGGGTCTGCTCAACGTGTTCGTTGCCTTCTCGTGATCGGTTATGACGGCAGACGGTGCGGTGCTGGCCGAACTCGCCGCGGGCTCAGCGTCGCGCGGCGGCCGTCGATGCACGCACCACCAGCTCCGGCTGCAGTTTGATCTCCTGTATGGGCGCGCGCGGGTCGGCGATTCTGGCCAGCAGCAGGCGCGCGGCCGCCTCGCCCATCACCCGGTGCGGAATGCGCACCGAGCAAAGCGGAGGATCGAAGCGGTCGGCGAAAGCCATGTCGTTGAATCCGGTCACCGACATGTCGCGCGGGCAGGCGAGGCCGCGGCGCTTCAGTGCGTCATAGCAGCCCAGCGCGAGCAAATCGTTGGCGGCGACGATGGCGCTGATGCGGCGCCCCAGGCCCAGCAGTTGCGTGCAGGCGCGCTCCCCCGCGGCGATGCTGTAACTGCCGGCCACGGCCACCGGCGGCGCGGCCAGGCCATGGGCCTTGATCGCGGCGAGAAAGCCGGCCCGGCGGGCCCGGCCGGTGGAGATGTTGCCCGGTCCGGCGACATGCCCGATAGCGCGGTGCCCCAGCGCGTACAGATGAGCGACCGCCAGTGCGATCCCCGCGCTGTCGTCGTTGATGACCGCGGATACCTTGCGGCCGTCGGCGGCGCGGTTGACCAGCACCGCCGGCAGTTCGAGGCCGCTGCACAGCCCGATCAGCGCATCGCGCCGGGTGGACGTGGCGATGATGATGCCGTCGATGCGCCGCGCCGCCAGGCGCTGCAGCGCGTCGCGGGCGCGCGCGGCATCGTTGTCGGTATTGGCGATGATCGCGGTGTAGCCGGCCGCGGCGAGCGCTTGCTCGATGCCGCGCAGGATCAGCGGGAACACCGGGTTGGCGATGTCCGGGATCAGCACGCCTATCGTGGCCGAACGCCGGGTGCGCAGGCCCGATGCGACCGGGTCCGGGCTGTAGCCCAGCTTGCGCGCGAGCGATTCGATGCGTTCGGCCACCGCCTCGCTGACCAGGCCGCGGGTGCGCGGATTGAGCACCCGCGACACGGTCGAGGCGTGCACGCCGGCGATCCGGGCGACGTCCTGAATTCGGGTTCGCTTGTTTTGCATGCGTACGGGTCTTGCTGCGGCCACGGATATAGTCTATCTTATGCAAACGATTGCACCAAGTATCGCAGATTGAGCCGGAAAGGACCGCAACCATGGCAAAGAAGAAAGCCCGCGAACCGAAAATCATCAAACCCGACGACGTCGATCCGCACTTCAGGTGGGAACGGCCGATCGGCGCCCCCGGACACACCCAGGTCGATTTCGAGGAGCGCATCAACTTCCGCCGGCTGCACGACTACCGGCTCGCGCGCACGCGCGCGGCCCTGGCCAATTCCGGGCTGGGTGCGCTGCTGTCGTTCGACCAGCACAATATCCGCTACACCACCAGCACCGTGATCGGCGAATGGGCGCGCGACAAGCTCACGCGCTATTCGCTCCTGACCGGCAACGGCGACCCCTACATCTGGGATTTCGGCTCGGCCGCGCGGCATCACAAGCTGCATGCGCCCTGGCTGCATCACGATCATTGCCGCGCCGGCATGCTGGGGCTGCGCGGCGCGACCGGCGCCGACCTCACCCTGTTCCGCAACGCGGCCAAGGAAATCAAGGCTATCCTCGATGCCGAGGGCGTGGGCGACATGCCGCTGGGCGTGGATATGGTCGAACTGCCGATGATTTTCGAACTGCAGCGCGCAGGCGTCGAGGTGCGCGACGGGCAGCAGACCATGCTGCAGGCGCGCGAAGTGAAGAACATCGACGAGCTGACCCTGCTCAACATGGCCTCGGCCATGGTGGACGGCGTGTACCAGGATATCGCCGAGGCGCTGAAGCCCGGGGTGCGCGAATCCGACATCGTCGCGCTCGCCACCAAGCGCCTGTACGAAATGGGCTCGGACTGCGTCGAAGCGATCAACTCGATCGCGGGCGAGCGCTGTTCGCCGCACCCGCATAATTTCACCGACCGGCTGATCCGCCCGGGCGACCAGGCTTTCTTCGACATCATCCAGTCCTTCATGGGCTATCGCACCTGCTACTACCGTACCTTCAACGTCGGCCGCGCCACCTCGGCGCAGCGCACCGCCTACAAGAAGGCGCGCGAATGGATGGACAAGGCGATCGATCTGCTGCGCCCCGGCGTGAGCAGCGACCGCATTGCCGCCGCCCTGCCGAAAGCGGAAGCAGCCGGCTTTGCGAGCGAGATGGACGCTTTCGGGCTGAACTTCTGCCACGGCCTCGGTCTCGGGCTGCATGAGCGCCCGCTGATCTCGCGCCTCACCTCGTTCAAGGAACCGATAGAGCTCAAGGCCGGCATGGTGTTCGCGGTGGAGACCTACTGCCCCGCCACGGACGGCGTGTCGGCGGCGCGCATCGAGGAGGAAGTCATCCTGACGCCCAAGGGCCCGCAGATCATTTCGCTGTACCCGGCGGA
>JAJZUN010000370.1 GCA_021848555.1 Pseudomonadota bacterium
CGATCACGTTGCCGCTGATGCGCGGCGCCAACGGCCTGCCGCTGGGCGTGCAGCTGGTCGGTCCGCGCGGCGGCGATGCGCGCCTGCTGCGCACCGCGAGATGGCTGATCGAGCAGGTGCAGGCGGGATAACCTGATCCCGTGCTGAACGCGGCAGCGCCAGCCGCCGCGGAACTCAGAGGCAACCCGCGCGGTTGCCTTTGTTTTTCGCGCTAGAATCGCAGCCTCACAGACAAGAATACAGACAGCGACAGAGCCATGACGCAAATACTCGAACAACTCGCCGCGATCGTCGGCCAAGCCGCGGTCATCACCGACGCGCAGGACGCGGCCCCTTACGCCACCGACTGGCGCAAGCGCTATTTCGGCAAGCCCTTGGCGGTGGTGAAGCCGGCCAGCACCGGGGAAGTCGCTGCCGTGATGCGGCTGTGCGCGCAGACGCGCACCGCGGTGGTGCCGCAGGGCGGCAACACCAGCCTGTGCGGCGGCGCCACGCCCCTGGCGGCGGAAGACGCCAGTCGTTTGCTGCCGGGTAGCGCGCAGATCGTGCTCAACCTGTCGCGCATGAATCGCGTGCGCGCGGTCGATACGGTCAACAACACCATCACGGCCGAAGCCGGCTGCGTGCTCGCGAATCTGCAGCAGGCGGCGGCCGATGCCGACCGCCTGTTTCCGCTGTCGCTCGCGGCCGAAGGCAGCTGCGAGATCGGCGGCAATCTCTCCACCAACGCCGGCGGTACCGCGGTACTGCGCTACGGCAATGCGCGCGATCTCGTGCTCGGCCTGGAAGTGGTGCTGCCCGACGGCCAGGTCTGGGACGGCTTGAGAGGCCTGCGCAAGGACAATACCGGCTACGACCTGAAGCAGCTGTTCGTCGGCGCCGAAGGCACGCTCGGCGTCATTACCGCAGCAGTGCTCAAGCTCTATCCGCGGCCGCGCGCCCGGGCCACCGCGCTGGTGGCCCTGGAGAGCCCGGCACACGCGCTGCAATTGCTCTCCCACATCCAAGGCGCCTGCGGCGACCGCCTCACCGGCTTCGAGCTGATGTCCGCGTTCTGCCTCGCGTTGGTGGCGAAGCATTATCCGGCGACGCGCCTGCCGTTCGCCGCGGCCCATCCGCAGTACGTGCTGCTGGAGCTGTCGGATACCGCGAGCGCGGCCAACCTCGATGCCGCCTTGCACGATGCGCTGGCCGCGGCGAGCGAAGCGGGCCTCGTGCTCGATGCGGCAGTGGCCGCGAGCGAGGCCCAGGCGGCGGCGCTGTGGGCGCTGCGCGAGAACATTCCCGAGGCGCAGGTGCACGAAGGCAAGCAGATCAAACACGACATCTCGGTGCCGATCTCGCGCATCGCCGAGTATATAGCCGTGACCGACGCGGAACTGCAGCGCGCTTTTCCCGGCGTGCGCCTGGTGACCTTCGGCCATCTCGGCGACGGCAACCTGCATTACAACATCGCACCGCCGGCTGGCGGCGACGAGGATGCGTTCATGGCGCGCGCAGGCGAGGTGAGCCGCGTGGTGCATGACAGCGCCGTGCGCTTTTCCGGCTCGATTTCGGCCGAGCACGGACTCGGACAATACAAGCGCGGCGAGATCCTGCGCTACAAGTCGCCGCTGGAAATGGAGCTCATGCGCCGGATCAAGGCTGCGCTCGATCCGCAGGGGATCATGAATCCGGGCAAGGTGCTGTAGCGTTGCAATTTCCGGCGCTGCGGCGTCAGGCGTGCGCTTCGAGCGCGCGGTCCCACAGATTGGGCAACAGGCTGTTGGCGTAGCCCGACACCAGCGCATGCGGTTCGCCGTTGGCAAGCGAGAACGTGCGCCGCATGAGCCCGCCGATATTGGCGCCGAACACGTGGATACTGACTGCGCTCTGGTCGCGCCGCTCGTTCGCAATCACGTGGATGTCGCCGATGGCCGGTGATGCGACTTCGATGTCGCCCGCGCGGCACAGATGCTCGCCGGTCTTTTGCATCGGCACCCCCTGGCCTTCGTGGCGGTATTCGTCGACGCGCTCGCTCCCGCGCAGGACCCCCATCAGGCACCACACCGTGTGATCGTGCACCGGGGTCTTCTGCCCCGGCGCAAGCACGAAACTGACCACCGAGAAACGCCCGAGCGCGTCGCAATGCAGCAGATATTCCTGGTGATGTGCGCGGTGCGGGGTGGCGAACGCATCGGGCAGCCAGTCGTCGTTCGCGATCAGTTCGCCCAACAACTGGCCGCCATCGCGCAGCAGCGTCAGCTCGCTATGGCCCTGGTGCTGCACCAGGCGCGTCATGCCGATGACGAATTCGCGCAGGCGGCGGATGTTCTTCAAGGGGTTTGCGCGCGCCCGGGGTCGAGCTTAGACGGTAGCCTTGCGTATGACGCGCTTCAACTGGTGAATCTGGTCCAGCGCCGCTTTCAGCGCCTTGCGGTCATGCGCCGCAAGCGCCGCATCGCGCTTCGCCTTCCACTCCTTGATCCTGACTTTGACCGCGGCCTTGTCTATGCCCTGCACTTCGTGGTGGGCCTTCATGTCCAGATTGAGCGCCTTGCATAAGGCGACCAGCAGATGATCCTTGTTCAGCTGCGTATAACCCTGCACCGCCTCGTGGGTGATGCCGGCGGCGATCTCGCGCAGCTCGGCCAGGGGTTTGTGCTTCAGTTCCTCGTAGGTGTGCGCCATGGGGCCTCCTTCAGATGTACGCCAGCGCCAATTAAATCACAGCCGTGCGCGCGCGGGTAGGCGCCTCAGGTCGGGCCGTCACTGCTGCCCCAGAGGTTCGGCACCAAGGTATTGGAGTAACCGGAAACGAAGGACTTGATCGAGCCGGTCTCGCGCGCGTACACATGGCGTTTCACCGCGCCGATGTTCGCGCCATAGACGTGGATGCTGATCGCAGGGCGGTCGGCGAGCGCGTTCGATACCGTGTGGATGTCGCCCACGGTGGGGGAGACCGCATCGATGCCCCCCGGTTGGACGATGTGCTCGCCGGTCTTGCGCATCGGCTGGCCTTCGCCCGCACGCTCGTATTCCTCGCACTTCTCCGCGCCGCGCAGCACGCCGACCAGGCCCCACACCGTGTGATCGTGCACCGGCGTGATATGCCCCGGTCCCCAGACGAAACTCACCACCGAGAAGCGCTCGAGCGGGTCGCAATAGAGCAGGTATTGGCGATAGGTATCGGCGTGCACCTGCGCGAACTCCTGCGGCAGCCAGTCGTCGCGTGCGATCAGGCGCGCAAGCAGCTTCCTGCCTTCGCGCAGCATGGCCGCTTCGTCCTGGCCGAATTTGTCGACTGCGCGCGTCATGTCCTGGATAAAGCTGCGCAGCGGTCCGATGTTGCTCATGAACTGTCCTTCCTCAATGATGCTCTGCGTCCGATGCTAGAATGTTTTTGCGCCCGGCGTTGAACGCGCTGAACCTAACGGGCCGCGACAGGAGTAGATCATCACCGATCCAATCAAGCGTGTCCAGCGCTTGCGCTGGACCGCGTTTGCGCTGGGGGCGATGGCGTTCTTTCACCGCCTCGCTCCGGGCGCGATCGCCGGCGAACTGCAGCGCGCTTTCGCCACCTCCAGCGCCTCGCTCGGCCTGTTGGCCGCGACCTACTTCTACATCTATTTCGCGATGCAGGTGCCCTCGGGCATACTCGCCGATACGCTGGGGCCGCGCAAGCTGTTCACCGCCGGGGCCCTGGTGGCCGGCATCGGATCGGCGCTGTTCGGCCTCGCCCCCGATTTCGACCTCGCGCTCGCCGGGCGCTTCCTCGTCGGGCTGGGCGTATCGGTCGCCTTTATTTCAGTGCTGAAGCTCAATGCGGCCTGGTTCCCGGAGCGCCGTTTCGCCACCATGACCGGCTTGCTGATGTTCCTCGGCAACATGGGCGGGCTGCTGTCGGCGGTGCCGCTGGTCGGTCTGGCACTGGACCTCGCCAGCCGCGGCAGCGCGCATACGCTGGGTGACTGGCGCCTGGGCTTTGCGGTACTCTTCGCCTTCGCGCTGCTGGGTTGGCTGAGCACTTTTTTTGTCGCCGAGACGCGCTGCCGCAATATCTATCGGGAACCTGCATGAACGCCATCATTTTATTTGCCCACGGTGCGCGCGATCCGGATTGGGCCGCGCCCTTCAATATCATCAAGCGGCAGCTGCAGGCGGTGCGGC
>JAJZUN010000371.1 GCA_021848555.1 Pseudomonadota bacterium
AGTGGTTCACGCGAGAACCAAGCGAAGGGGGATTTGGCCCCTGGATAGCTGTCGGACGGAATCAGGTCTCCCACGTTGCGTCTGGCCTCTTCCGCGGAAAGCCGCAGAGTGGTGATGCAGCGATCGACCTCCTTGCGCGCCTGCCGTATGGTCTTTCCCGCTTCGGCGGTAATGCACTGAGCGAAATCCTCATGGGCGGCGGCGACATGCGCCGCGGCGCCCTCGAGGATCGCAGCACGTTCGTGGCGCGGTAGCTCCCGTGAGATGACGGCACCTCGCCGCGCGAGACTCAATAGTCCGTCCACTTGGCTCGCGTGCGTCTGGGCGATTTTGGCGATGACCGATCCGTCGAAGGGACGCCTCACGCGGAGGGTGCGTGCCGTGAAATGCGATGGGATCGACCCCGAACGGGTGCGTGCAGGCATGGAAGATCTCTTGAGCGTTGCACGGGCGGCATGCGCCGAGTGCACATCAGCCTGCGCCTCGCGGCCAGGACAGCCGGCGCAGGCGCGAAGTGAAGGAGGAGGGCACCCCTTGTATGCGTAGCGGGCCACCGTGGGTCAGGTGGTGACATCAGGCCAGTGCGGTGTCCCGCGGCAATTCGTCCATGATTTGGCGAACTGCCTGATGGGCAATGTCGACGATGGCATCCACCTCCTCCCGGGTCGTGACGAGCGGGGGTGCGAAGCCCAGGATGTCCCCGTGCGGCATGGCCCGTGCGATCAGCCCGCGCTGGCGCGCCGCGTGCGACACCCGGGCGCCGACCTTCAGGGCGGGATCGAAGCGCGTTCTCTTGGCTGGATCGGCCACAAATTCAACTGCGCCCATCAAACCCACGCCGCGCACCTCGCCGACGATGGGCAGTTCTGCAAAAGCTGTTTGCAGCTGCTTCTGGAAGTACGCGCCGGTCGTGCGCGCATTGCCTGGCAGGTCTTCGCGTTCCACGATGTCCAGAACCGCATTGGCGCATGCCACGCCGATCGGATGGCCGGAATACGTATAGCCATGGGAGAAGGAGCCGATCCGATCGGCGCTCGCCTCCATGACTGCGAATACTTTCTCGCCGACGATCGCGGCTGACAGTGGCACATAAGCCGATGTCAGGCCTTTGGCGACGGTGATCAGGTCCGGCTCGATGTCGTATTTATCGCAGCCGAACATCGCGCCGGTGCGGCCAAACCCGGTAATCACTTCATCGGCGATGAGAAGGATATCGTATTTGCGCAGGATCTCCTGCATCATGGGCCAGTAGCCTTGGGGCGGAGGAGTGATGCCGCCGGTCCCCAGAACGGGCTCCGCAATGAATGCGCCGATGGTTTCAGGACCCTCTTTCAGAATCAGCGCTTCGAGTTCTCGTGCCCGCCGAGCGGAAAAATGCTCTTCGGTCTCATCTCCTTCCTTGCCCCAGTAATAATGGGGCGCGCCGGTGTGGACAACCTTGTCCAGCGGAAGATCCATGTATTCGTGGTAGTAGCTCATACCCGTCAGCGAGCCTGACATCACAGAACATCCGTGATATCCACGCTGGCGGGAAATGATTTTCTTCTTGTTCGGTTTTCCGCGCAGGTTGTTGTAGTACCAAACGAGCTTGACCTGTGTTTCATTCGCGTCCGATCCGGACATTCCATAGAACACTTTGCTCATTTTCCCTGGCGCCATGCGCACCAAGCGGTCGGAGAGCATCGCCAGTTGTTCCGTCGTATGCGCGGCATAGCTGTGATAGTAGGCGAGCTGATAGGCCTGCCTGCTGATGGCATCGGCGACCTCGGTGCGGCCGTAGCCAACGTTGACGCAGTAAAGTCCGGCAAATGCGTCGATCCATTCGTTGCCCTGAGCGTCGACGATGCGGATGCCCTGGCCTCCCGTCACGATGGTAGGATCGCCCGCTGCGCCACTGGCAAAATCCTTCAGCTGCGTAAAAGGGTGAAGAACACTGTGCCGATCGATTTCGGCGATCCGCTTGATATCGATGTGAGCCATGCCCAATATCCTTGAATTGCTCGTTGAGATGCTTGTGGGAGCCGGCCCCGCGGACCGTGTCGGCACGGAAAGCGCGCGGTGGGGGCGACTGGATCCTGCTCTGGTGCCATTGCGGAATTAGGTTATCATCTCTGACGCGGGCTCATGCTTTGCGCGACGGGCTTTTGTATGTGAAAAACTGCAAATTTCGGAAGATCATGGATAATTCCACCGCGGTTGATCTGGATCGCATCGATCTGCGTATCTTGCAGGCAGTACAGATGAACAACCGCATGCCGACGGAGCAACTCGGGGAGATCGTCGGGTTGTCGGCAACGGCATGCCAGCGCCGGCTGAAACGGTTGCGCGAGATGAAGGTGATCGAGGCCGATGTCGCGGTCGTGTCGCCGCAGGCGGTGGGCCGACCGCTGACGATACTGGTGCAGGTTTCCCTCGAACGTGAGCGGGCGGACATCATCGATCGGTTCAAGGCTTCGATCCGGGCCACGCCGGAGATCATGACGGGGTACTACGTCACGGGCGACGCGGATTTCATCCTTGTCGTCACGGCCCGCGACATGGAGGATTACGAGCAGTTCACGCGTCGCTTTTTCTATGAAAACCAGGATATCCGGGGATTCAAAAGCACGATCGTGATCGACCGCGTCAAGGCGAGCCTCGTATTGCCCATCTGATCCGGCGTGGATATTCGGCGTTTCATGCGCAGACGGCGTAGCAGGCCCGGCGCGGATCCGCCCCGGACATCAGCACGCCCGATTCGCCGCGCTGTATGGCGTTGACGCCGCCCATCAGCCTGGACCAGGGGCCTACGTCCCGGGGCGTCAGCCCCATGTCCCGGGCTTCTTGCGACCATTGGGTGGGCAGGCGGCTTTCGAGCAGCAGTTCGCCGCCGGTGTCGTGGCGCATG
Organism: Pseudomonadota bacterium; assembly: GCA_021848555.1. The sequence goes on from JAJZUN010000371.1 coordinate 2,888, forward strand.
CGCGGCGCCTCGACTGCCGCCTGCAGGTGCATGCCCCGTTCGTAGGCATTGTGCAGAACCTGGAAGATGGACTGCGGCTGGCCGTGATCGCCAGGCGATGCAATGGCCATGTCGCATTGTTCGCCGACCAAGAGTGCAGGGCAGAGCGTGTGGAAGGGACGCAGTCCGGGGCGAAGGCCGCGGGAGGCGTTGCCGTCGAGAGTTTCCAGATAGAGGCGGTTGTGCAGGACGATGCCGGTGGAGGGCGACATCACGCCGCTGCCAAAATCCTCGAACAGACTTTGCACCCAACTGACGGCATTGCCCCACCGGTCGATGACCACCAGCGTGCTGGTATCCGCGCCGCCCGCACGCGACTCGCAATCCAGCGGGGCTTGCGGCGCTTGCAGCAGCGCGCGCAGCGAATCGGGCGAAAGCAGGTCATCGGGGTAGCGCAAGCCGCGCGCGGGGTCGCACGCATAGCGGTCGCGCGCTGCGAAGGCGATGCGCTTGATACGCATGAATGTCCGGGGGGTGAGGGTGCGTGGCTCTCCGATGTTCTGCAGTTCCTGCCACAGGCCGGCCAGCAGGCCCAGCGCCATGCCTTGCGAATTGGGCGGCGCAAAATGCAAGTTCCGGTTCAAGAACCGCACCGACGGCGCTGGTTCGAACCGAGTGCGGTGCGACGCGAGATCGTCGGCGCGCAGCAACGCCCTCTGCGCTTGCAGGTCGCGCAGCAGGTCATGCGCCAGTTCCCCGCGATACAGTTCGTCCGCGCCGCCGACGGCGATCTTTTCCAGGCTGTCGCCCAGGGCATGCTGGGGCAGGCGCACGCCCAGCGGACGCAGCCCCGACTTGCCGAACACCGCGGCGAGGTCCGCGCAGGACTGGACACGCGCGGCGTAGTCGGCGGAGTTGAAGTAGTCCTGTAGCACCAGATCGACTTCGCCGCCGCAGCGGGCCAGTTCCGTGGCATTCCTGAGCAACTCACGAAACGCATGCCGGCCAGATCCGTGAAGATCAAAGCAGTCTTGCCACGCGCGCACCAGGCCGAAGACCGAAATGGGGAGGACGCCGCGGGCAGGAATCTGTCTCAGGCCCTGCGCGCGGAAGTGTTCAGCGGTTGCGAGTGCCGGGGCGGCGCCGCTGCCGTTGATGGCGGTGACGCTGCGCTGGACCGCGTCGTAGTACAGGCCGAAGCAATCGCCGCCTAGGCCGGACATGTGGGGAACGGCCACGCACAGCGTAGCCGATGCGGCGATGGCCGCATCCATGGC
>JAJZUN010000372.1:0-2439 GCA_021848555.1 Pseudomonadota bacterium
ATGCGCCCGCGCTTGCCGAGGCCACGGTCGGCGTGGCGATGGGCGCGGCGGGTACGGACGTCGCCCTGGAGACCGCCGACGTTGCGCTGATGGCGGACGATCTGGAGAAGCTCGCCTACGCGCTTCGCCTCGCGCAGCGCAACCGCTCGGTGGTGAACCAGAATCTGGCGCTGTCGGCGGTGGTCATCGGCATTCTGGTGGTCGGTGCCGTCACCGGCGCTTTCTCGCTGCCGGTCGCGGTCATAGGGCATGAACTGAGCGAATTTGTCGTGATTGGCAGCGCGCTGCGGATGCTCAAAGCATGAGCGGCAAGTACCGCGAAATCGTCCTACCGAGGTGGCGCGCAGACCTTCCGCATCGCCGATTGTGAAGACCCGTTACGAGCACCTGGATGTCGAGCCTACTCAGTATCTCGACTCGATAAACTGTAGCGGCAGCGAAAAAACTATCAATCAATGAAAGGAGAAGCAGCATGATCAAGTATGGATTCGGCAAGATTGTCGAGTTGTCGTTCGATGACGCGATTGAACACGTGACCCTCGCGCTTCAGGGTGAGGGCTTTGGCGTGCTCGCCGACATCGACGTCGCAGGCGCAATGAAAAAGAAACTCAACCAGGACATGCCGCCTTACCGGATCTTGGGCGCATGCAATCCGCCCTTGGCGCATCGCGCCCTGGAATGCGAGCCATCCATCGGTTTGCTTCTGCCCTGCAACGTCGTGGTGCGGCAGGACGGCGCCGGCGCGGTTCACGTGGAGTTCATGGACCCCAACGCGGTGCTCGAACTCGTAGGAAAACCGGAGATCGCCCAACTGGCCGGCGAGGTGAGGCAGCGCCTGGAGAGAGTCATGCAGGCGCTATGACACGATGAGGCCAGGCGTCTCGGTTGGAATTGAGAGAGAAGTGTCATGGGTGCTGTTTGGATGATCTGACGTGCTCTCGGAGCGGTGGCTGCGGGTCACGAGTGACCTGCTGGCGCGGACTCAAGATCAGTTTCGTCGCTTTAAGGTCGGTTACGAACGACTCGATTGCCTTCACGAAGCTTTCCTCAACAGCGGATGCATTCTCATCTGTTGGAACTTCTTGAAGCAAGTCATCGTTAGATTTTGAAAGGAACTCCAAAATGATGTGGGGATGTGACGGATTTGGGTACGGAGGTTTCGGAATGGGTATCGGCATGCTGTTGTTCTGGGGCTTGATCATCGCCGCCATTGTGGTGCTGGTGCGCGGATTCGGCGGATCGTCAAGAGGAAACGCCCCTCGATTGCCAGAGAAGACGGCGCTTGACATTCTGCGCGAGCGCTATGCCAGGGGCGAGATTGACAAGGCCGAGTTCGAGGAGAAGCGCCGTGATCTTCCCGCCGGTTAGGCGAATGTCCGTGGATGCGCAGCGCAGGAATTTCCTGAGGACCGCCGGCGCAGCCGCGGTTGCAAGTGCGCTGCCCCTGGCGCCCTGGTCGAATATGGCCGCAGCGGCCACGCAGGAAGGTTTCACGCCGGACGTGGAAATCGAACTCGTCGCACTTCCCGATGAATTACAGCTGCTGCCCGGCCGGCCCACGGGGGTGTGGCGCTACGCCGGGCGCGTGCTGAAGGGCCCTGCAGACGCGCTGCAGACGATTGCCGGCAGCTACGCAGGTCCCATTTTTCGATTGAAGACAGGACAGAAGGTCCGCGTCCGGTTCAAGAACCAGATACCGCAGCCGAGCATCGTGCACTGGCACGGGCTGATCGTGCCGGAGCAGATGGACGGCCATCCGCGCCATGCGGTTCCGCCGGGCGGGGAGTACCTCTACGAGTTCGAAGTCCGCAATCGCGCGGGCACCTACTGGTTTCATCCCCATCCGCATGAACTCACCGGAACCCAAGTCTACAACGGCCTGGCCGGCCTGTTCCTGGTGAGCGACGACGAAGAGCGCGCGGCGCGGCTTCCGGCGGGAGAACGCGACATCTCCATTGTGCTCGCCGATCGCACCTTCGATGCCGCGAATCAGCTAGTGTACGAGGGCGCAATGAGCGGCGGAATGATGGGCGGCATGACGGGCTTCTTCGGCGAGCGCATTTTCGCCAACGGCCTGCCGTCGCTGTCATTTCCGGCGGCGGCCGGCGCCTATCGCCTACGGCTGCTAAACGGCTCGAATTCGCGCATTTACCGCATTGTTCGATCGGACCGAAAGCCCCTGATCGCGATCGCATCCGATGGCGGCCTGCTCGCTGCGCCAGACACCAGGCCGTTTGTGGTGCTCGGCCCGGCGGAGCGGGCCGAACTCTGGATCGATTTTCACGACGAGTCGGCGGGCAGCCGAATTGCCCTTATCGCTGAGCCGCTGGATTTCGGCGGCCCGGGTATGGGAATGATGGGCGGCATGATGGGAAGAATGATGGGGCAGAGAAGGGGTCGCGCCCCGCAGCCCGCTGCACCGCAGCCATTCGCGCTGTT
>JAJZUN010000372.1:2449-4142 GCA_021848555.1 Pseudomonadota bacterium
GTTCTTCCGCCTCGGCTGGCAGAGCTCGCGCCCGCAATCGTACCGCGAGAATTGCAGCGGCGGGAATTCGCGATCACCCTCGGCCACATGCGCTGGGGCATCAACGGCCGCACCTTCGATATGGACGATGTGGCACCCGACGAGAGCGTGCGCTTCGGCGATACCGAGGTGTGGGAATTCAGCAACCGCACGTCGATGATGGCCATGCCGCATCCGATGCATGTCCACGCGGTGCAATTTCGCGTGATCGAGCGGATCGGTACACCTGCCAGTCTTGAGGCGCTGCGCGCAGGCTTTCTCGATGGTGGCCTGAAGGACACGGTGCTGGTGCTGCCCGGCGAGCGCGTGCGAGTGCTCCTGACTTTCAACAACTTCCGCGGAATGTTTCTCTACCACTGCCACAACCTCGTGCACGAGGACATGGGGATGATGCGCAACTTCCGCATCACCTGATCGACGCACATTTTCTTACGTTCACTGACGGGCGAAAAATGATCAAGATTGCTGGATTGACCTTGGCAACGGTTCTAATCCTAAGCGGCTGTGGTGGCGGTGGCGGTGGCGAAAGCGTTAGCGCTCCGGCCGCGGCTTTGCCTGCCACGACATCGGTGAGCGGCACAGCCGCCAAGGGCATCATCAAGCACGCAATAGTTCTGGCTGCGGAATCGTGAACGGCGTACCGGAGCCGGATGCTTCATGTGCGTCGAGCACCGCCGGCAACGACGGTGCCTATAGCGTCGTCTTCAGTGACGGCTATAGCGGGCCGGCGATGGTGAAGGTTATGCCGGGCAGGGCGAATACGATGATGGACGAAACTACCGGTACCGACGTTCCCTACACCATGATTCATTGGGGGATCAGACAATGAATACCATGACAGCAGTGGTGGCCGCAGCGGGGGTAAGCCTTGCCGTGCTGACGTCAAGCGCCCAAGCGCAGTTCGAAGGCCCCTACGTCGGTGTCGGCATCGGCATGTACAGGGGAACCGTCACTTTAAAGGACGAGGAGGAGGGCGACATCGAGAACGTCGGCACCGACAAACACAAGGCGGCGTTCAACTTGAACGGCGGCTATGGACACAGCTTCGGCAATTTTCATATCGCTGGCGAGCTCAGCTACCACAGTGAATTCGGCAGGATCGCAGGCAGCGGCAGAAGCGGAGACCGAGACCTTGACGAACTTACGCTCAAGCTGCGGAACATCATCGCGCTATCGGTGCTGCCTGGATTCAAACTGAATTCGAACAGCTTGCCGTACGTGCGGCTCGGCTATGTTCAGGCGAAACTGAAGGGCCCTCAGGACATCAACGAAAGCTTCAATGGCATTCTGTGGGGGATCGGCGTGAAGCAGGCGTTGTCGCGCAACCTCGTGGGAACCATCGAGTATCAGGTCCTCGATCTCAAACGCAAAAATGTCCAGGGCACGCCGACGCAACCAACGGGGACCGGCCTGCTGATCGGAGTGCAATACAGCTTCCGGTAACAAGTTCAACAGAAGGAGAAAGACCATGAAATGCCCGATATGTAAAGACGCGAATCTGGTGATGACGGAGCGCCAGGGAATCGAGATTGATTACTGCCCCGAATGCCGCGGCGTGTGGCTGGATCGCGGCGAGCTGGACAAGTTCATCGAGCACGCGGAGCGCCAGGCCGGCGATCGGCCGCGCGGCGATTACCCCGAGCAGGGGCGCACG
>JAJZUN010000373.1 GCA_021848555.1 Pseudomonadota bacterium
GCAGGCCACCAACGGCCAGGTCGAGCACTGGATCGCCTCCGGCCGCCCGGCGATCCGCATCGATCCGCTGGAAATCGCCCGCGGCGCGAACGTCGCCGCAGCGGCATTGCAACAGGCGGAGTCGGAGCTCGTGCACGGGCCGGTGCTGTTCTACGCGACGGCCGCGCCCGAAGCAGTCAAGTCCGCGCAGGCCGAACTCGGCGTGGCCGAGGCCGGTGCCCTGGTCGAGCAGGCGCTGGCAGCGATCGCGCAGGGCCTGGTTGCGCGCGGCGTGAAACGGCTGGTGGTCGCGGGCGGGGAGACCGCCGGCGCGGTGGTGCAGGCGCTGGGTGTCGCGGCGCTGAAAATCGGGCCGCAAATCGATCCCGGCGTGCCCTGGACCGCGACGCTGGGCGCGCAGACTATCCTGCTTGCGCTGAAGTCGGGCAATTTCGGCAGCCGCGATTTTTTCGTGAAATCACTGGCCCAGTTGGAGCGCTGAGTTGAACGAACACGCATTGCGCGAACAGATTTGCGCGCTGGGGCGCTCGATGTTCGAGCGCGGCCTCACTCACGGCAGCACCGGCAACATCAGCGCCCGCTGCGACGACGGCTGGCTGCTCACGCCCACCGGATCCAGCCTGGGCAAGCTCGATCCGGCGCGCCTGTCGAAGCTCGACTGGCAGGGCAAGCTCATCTCGGGCGATCCGCCGTCGAAGGAAAACTTCCTGCACCTCGCGATGTACCAGGAGCGCAGCCGCAACCAGGCGGTGGTGCACCTGCACGCGACGCACTCGGTCGCCGTGTCGGTGCTGGAGGAAATCGATCCCGCCGACGTGCTGCCGCCGCTCACCGCCTATTACGTGATGCGCATCGGCAGTCTGCCGCTGGTGCCCTACTATGCGCCGGGCGACATGGAACTCGCCCAGGCGGTGCGCGCTCTCGCCGGCAAGCACCACGCGCTGCTGCTCGCCAATCATGGTCCGGTGGTCGCGGGCAGCAGCCTCGCGGCCGCCGCCGATGCGGTGGAGGAGCTTGAAGCCACGGCGCGCATCTACCTGCTGCTGCAGGGGCGGCGCGCGCGCACGCTCACGCCGGAGCAGGTCGCCGCGATCCGCCGCCGCTACCCTGCAGGCTAAATACTAGGAAAAAACCATGCCCAGATTCGCCGCCAACCTGTCGATGATGTACCAGGAGCACGATTTCATGAATCGCTTCGGCGCCGCGGCGAAGGACGGATTCAAGGGCGTCGAATTCCTGTTTCCCTACGCCTACCCGGCGGCGGAGCTGCGCGCGCGCCTCACCGAGCACGGCCTGACCCAGGCGCTGTTCAACGGTCCTCCCGGCAATTGGGAGGCGGGCGAGCGCGGACTCGCATCGCTGCCCGGGCGCGAAGCCGAATTCAGGAAAAGCGTGGAAACGGCGCTGGAATATGCGCGCGTGCTCGGCAACGAGCGCGTGCACCTGATGGCGGGCCTGATGCGGCCGGACGCGGAGCGCGCGCGCCAGCGCGAAACCTATGTGCGCAATCTGGCGTATGCGGCGGGCGCGGCCGCCGCGGCCGGCGTCACGGTCGTGATCGAGCCGATCAATACGCGCGACATTCCGGGATTTTTCCTCAATCGCCAGGACGAGGCGCATGCCGTCTGCGCCGAAGTCGGCGCAGCCAACCTCAAAGTGCAGATGGATTTCTATCACTGCCAGATCGTCGAGGGCGACCTGGCGATGAAGCTCAGGCAATACATCGGCGGCGTCGGCCATATCCAGATCGCGGGCGTGCCCGAGCGCCACGAGCCGGACATCGGCGAAATCAATTACCCCTACCTGTTCCGGCTCATGGACGAACTCGGCTACGCCGGCTGGGTCGGCTGCGAGTACCGCCCCCAAGCCGGAACCAGCGCCGGCCTCGGCTGGCTGCGGCCTTTCCTGTGAGCAGGCGCGGGTGAGCGCGACCGAAGCGCAGCAGCCGGGGACGGAAGACCTGCTGCACACGCTCGCCGACAACGTGCCGGCGATGATCGCGTATTACGAGCCGCAGCAGCTCAGGTGCGTGTTCGCCAACAAGCGCTACGCCGAGGCGAACGGCTGGAGCGTCGACACGATCCTCGGCAAGACCGTGCGCGAAGCGATCGGCGAGGAGGCCTGGCGCCTGATCGAGCCGCAGGTCGCGCGCGTGCTCAAGGGCGAGAAAGTCGAGTACGTGCGCCCGATGACCCTGCCGAACGGAGAACGGCGCTTCATCGAGGTCAACCTGATCCCGCATTTCGACGAGCGCGCGCGGATGGTCGGCGCATTCGTGCTGATCACCGACATCACGCGGCATCAGGAAGCCGAGCGGGCGATCCGCGACAGCGAGGAGCGCATGCGCAAGTTCGCGGCCGCAACCAACGAGGGGATCTTCTTCCACAAGAACGGCGTGCTCACCGACGTCAACGAGGCCCTGCTCGCGATCTCCGGCCATACGCGCGAGGAATTGATAGGGCGCAACACGCTGGAGTTCGTCGCGCCCGAATGGGTGGAGGCGGCGACCGAATACATGCGCGGCGAGCGTGAAGACCCGTATGAAATCGAGCTGGTGCGCAAGAACGGGCGCCGCGTCGCGGTCGAAATCGTGGCCAAGAGCGTGCGCAGCAAGGACGAAGTTTCGCGCATGGGCGTGCTGCGCGACATCACCGCGCGCAAGCACGCCGAGGCGCGCATCCAGTATCTCGCGCACCACGATATGCTCACCGGCCTGCCCAACCGCGCTTACCTCACCGAACGGCTGACCACGATTCTCGCGCTGGCGCGGCGCCACGGCACGCTGGTCGCGATCATGTTCATCGATCTGGACAACTTCAAGACCGTCAACGATTCGCTCGGCCATCACGTGGGCGACGTGCTGCTGCAGCAGGTGGCCACGCGCATCAAGGAAGTGCTGCGCGAAGCGGACATGGTGTCGCGCCTCGGCGGCGACGAATTCCTGGCGATCCTGGCCGATTTCGCCGCGCCCGATGACGCGGCCAAGGTCGCGGAAAAGCTGCTGCAGGTGATCTCCGCCCCGATCGAGCTCGAAGGCCGCGCGGTCTGCGCCAATGCGAGCATAGGCATCAGCGTGTTCCCGCGCGACGGCGACAATGCCGACGATCTGATCCGCCACGCCGACGCCGCCATGTACAGCGCCAAGGAGCGCGGCCGCGGCCACAGCCGCTTCTATACGCCGGGCCTGTCGGAAGCGGCGGCCGAAACGCTGGCGCGGGAATCCCGACTGCGCGAGGCGCTGCGGGCCGGGGAATTCGTGCTGTTCTACCAGCCGCAACTGCGCGTCGAGGACCTGCGCCTGACCGGAGTCGAAGCGCTGGTACGCTGGCGCCATCCGCAGCGCGGCCTGACCGACCCGTCCGAGTTCATCGAGTTCGCCGAGAGCCGCGGCCTGATCGACGATATCGGCCAGTACGTGCTGCGCGAAGCCTGCCGCCAGAACAAGGCGTGGCAGGACGCGGGCTTCGCCGCGCTGCCGGTTTCAGTCAACGTGTCCGCGGTCCAGTTCCATCGCGGCGATCTGGTGGCCGACGTGAGGCGGGTGCTGGAGGAGACCGAGCTCGAAGGCCGCTATCTCGAACTCGAGCTCACCGAGAGCCTGCTCATGGACAAGGATATCGTCGGCAGCGCGCTCACGGGACTGCGCGCGCTCGGCGTCAAGATCACGATCGACGACTTCGGCACCGGCTATTCGTCGCTTGCCTATCTGAAGCGCTATCCGATCGACAAGCTCAAGATCGACCGCTCGTTCATCGACGATCTGGGCACCGATGCCGATGAGCGCGCGATTGCGGTGGCCATCATCAATCTGGCGAAGACGTTGAAGCTCGCAGCGCTGGCCGAAGGCGTGGAGCGGCAGGAACAGCTCGATTTCCTGCGCACGCACGGCTGTGACCAGTTTCAGGGCTACCTCGCCGGCGCGCCGCTGCCGGCGGCGGAATTCACCGCGTTTTCGCGCGCCTGAGCGCAGCTGCGGCCTGCGCCGGAGGCCGGTTCCCGCTAATCTTCGAAACGATACAGCTTCGCCGCGTTGCTCGCGAACAGCGGCTCGCGCACCGCGTCGCTCGGCAGCCAGCTCTCGAGCTGATCGAGCAGGTCGGCGTCGTTGGGCATGAATTCGGTGAGGCCTT
>JAJZUN010000374.1 GCA_021848555.1 Pseudomonadota bacterium
CAATATCCTCGAGACGGCGCTCGCCGTGATTCCGCTGATGTACGTCAGCCTGGGCGGCTGGTCGTATGTCGCGGAGCAGATGCGGCGCAAGGAAATCACCCGCGTGTTCTCGCTCTACGTCACGCCGCAGGTGGTCGACTACATGATCGCCCATCCGGAGCGCATCAACCTCGGCGGCGAGCGGCGCGAGATCACCCTCATGTTCACCGACCTCAAGGGCTTCACCACCATCTCGGAGAAGCACACGCCGGAGCAGGTGACCCATCTGATCAACCGCCATTTCACCGCCATGACCGACATCGTGCTGGCGCACGAAGGCACGGTGGTGCAGTTCATCGGCGACGCGATCATGGCGTTCTGGGGGGCGCCGCTGGACGATGCCGACCATGCGTATCGCGCCGTCGCGGCGGCGGTGGCGATGCAGCAGGGCATGGCGGACCTGCGCGCGGAGTTCGCCAAGGAAGGCCTGCCGCCGATCTACATGCGCGTCGGCATCCACACCGGCTCGGTGCTGGTCGGCAATCTCGGCTCGGCGAAGCGCTTCGGCTACACGGCGGTGGGCGACGACGTCAATCTCGCCGCGCGGCTCGAAGGCGCGAACAAGCTCTACGGCACCGGCATCATGGTGAGCGGCGACACGGCGCGGCGCATCAGCGGGCGCATCGCGCTGCGTCCGGTCGACCGCGTGATCGTGAAAGGCCGGAGCCAGGCGATCGAAGTGTTCACGCCCTGCGACGATGCGAATGTGGTCGCACTCACGCAACAGGCGATCGCGCTTTACCGCGCTCGCGATTGGGATGGCGCTGAATCCGATTTTCGCAAGCTGCAGGAACTCGCGCCCGAGGACGGCGTGGCGTCGCTCTACCTGGAGCGCATCGCCGTATTTCGCACTGCGCCGCCGCCGGAAAAATGGGACGGCTCGGAGGAACTCGATAAGCTGTAGGCGGCTGCGACGATTTCCGGGCCACAGTCACGGAATACCTTCAACGATCGAGGCAATTGTACCGCTATCCGGTGGGTTTTAAGTTGCTTCGCATCCACCCGCGGAGTAGATTGTTCAGTTGAACCTACTCTCCGAGAAGTCTGAGCCATGCGCACATCCAAACGAAATCTCGAAGCCACCCTGCTGCTTTGTTTGAGCCTGTTCTTCACACTGCCTGCGTGGAGCGCAACAGCGAACATCGTCAAGGGCTGGAACCTGCTCGGCAACAGTTCCAGCGGGGCGCTAGACGTGGCGAGCACATTTGGAAAACCCACGGTGGTGGCAACGGTGTGGAAGTGGGTGCCCTCGAAGAACGTCTGGGCCTTCTACACGCCGCTACAGACCGACGGTGGCGCAGTCTATGCCGCAAGCAAGGGTTACGATTTTCTGACCACGGTCAACGCCGGCGAAGGCTTCTGGGTGAACGCCCAGTCTTCGTTCTCGGCGGCGCTGCCCGCGGGCACCTCGGTGAGTTCGGCTTCTTTCCGCACCACCCTGACCCCGGGATGGAACCTCATCGCCAGCGGCGACAACAAGACGCCGAGCCAGTTCAACCAGGCGCTGAATATCGCGCCGCCGCCGACGGGCACCACCCCGATCAATCTGATTACGCTGTGGTCCTGGGACGCGTCGCTCGCCAGCTGGTATTTCTATGCGCCCAGCCTGGAGGCCAGCGGCGGCACGGCCTTGAGCGATTACGCCACCGGCAAGGGTTACCTGAACTACGGCACCAGGTCGCTCGACCCGACGACCGGATTCTGGGTCAACCGCAGCGCCCCCCCCGCGACGATCTCCCTGACCTCCACCAACGTAGCCAGCGCCTTGCCGATGTCGGTCCTGACGCTGAACGGCACAGGCTTCGACACCACGGCGATGACTGTGGTGCGCTTTTTCGACAATGCCCAGTATTCGGTGGACGTGCGGCCGATCCGGGTGTCGAGCACTTCCATTGCGGTCGCCGTCCCGCCCTATTTCAACACCGGCTCCGCGATATTTACGCCAGGCACGGTCAGCGTGAAAGTGATACAGACCTCCGGTGCAGGAACCCGCAGCTCGGCCGCGCTGGCGGGATTCCGGATTCTGGACCTACCCAATCTGACCACTGCGGCCGGCGCGGTGACGCTGGCGTTTCTGCAGTCGCTGCAAACCAACGCAATGACGCTACAAACCTCCGGCGCGGGGCTGGGCGCGGCGGTGGGCAACAGCCTCGCTGACCAGGCAAGCGCACTTGCGCTGCTGATCAAGACGCTGCAGCCGGTCGTAAGCGGCGCCGCGAGCGCTTCCATCGGGACCTACCAAGGCGCTTCCTTGGACGTGACCGCGTCCGAATTGCGCCAGACCGACAGATTGCTTTTGGGCACGGTGCTCGCGCTGAGCGAGGGTTCGACCAGCCTCGCCGCCACGGGCAACACCGCAGTCGCCCGCTTGCTCGATCGCCCTCCGCGCCCGGGTGCGCTGAATTCCATCCTGGCCCAGGCGGCGCGGCGTAATGCGCCGCTGCAACTGGCCTACAACGGCCCGCTCGATCGATTGGCGATCCGCGCCATGGCCAACCGCCTGCTCGACGATTCGGCCGGGATCGATTCCGGCGCGGCGTTTCGCAACGAACTCCTGCAACTCGCCCAGGCGTCCTCGGGCGGATGCATGCAGCCCGAAGCCGCAGCGTATGCGCAATGCATGCAGCAGGGCGGCGATTCCGGCAGCTGCAACGCCGTGGCGATGGCGAGCGCACCCGCGCAGAGCACGCTGTGCAAAACGACAAGCGCCTTCGGCACCGGCATCGCCGTGGTCGCCGCGGGTCTCGCCGCCGGCGTCGCCATCGTGGCGCTGGGATTCGGCACCACGGCAGTGGCCGGGGCAGGCGTGCTGGCGCTGGCGGGCTACCTTGCCTATGCGACCGTGGCCACCGGCATGGTGCAGATCGGCATCGGCGGCACGCTGGGTCAGGCAAGCGACGCAGGCAAACAGATGGTCGTGGGCGGCGTCAAGCAACTCAACGATTTCGTGCGCGACACCACCATCAGCCTGGGCGTGAGCACGGCCGCGGGGCCAGTGGCCGGCATCGTCACAGACCTCGCCATCGCGGGAATCAATCTTAACGACGCGCTGGAACAGGCGGTGTTGCCGACGACGACGTCAACATCGACTTCGACGTCGACGACGACTAGCAGCACTGCCGCCGCCGTGACGACGACGTCGACGATCATCAGCGTAAGCACTACGACGACGACGTCACTGACAACCGCTTACTGTTCTTGCACATTCGACGTCTATTCGAAAGCCTTCGGCCCGGGAGGCGCGTGGATTTGCCACAATACGAACACCTGGGATTCATCGAGCGGCGCCCTGATGTCGGACGGTGCCTGCAGTTGCGATCCGAGCTTCTACCAGGTTTGCCAGTAAGCCCTATGTGACTACTGGTCCAAATTTGGATCGGACGACTGCGTCTATCGTGCCGCGGTGTTCGAATTTCCGCAGCCGGTCAAAACCCTCTGACGCCCGCCCCTTGCGTTCCAACCGGCCGCCGCCCGGGCTCGTAGATGAACTCCCAGTCGCGATAGCGCAGCTTGTCTTTCAGGCGCGGCGCCAGCCCGTCGAATGCCTGGTTCGGTTCGCGAAATCCGGCGCGCTTGATCGGAGCGCTTTCGGATGCGCTCGCCACGCCCATGATTCCGCCCTGCGGCGCCTTGATCAGGGCCCATTCGGTCGTCCCCGTCATCGGGTCCGGATATATCTGCCGCAGGTAGCGCCGCGTATCCGGAAAGCGCGCGTCTTTCAGCAGGTTCTCCAGAGCGGGCGGATATTGTTTCACCGGCCCAGGGGTGGCGAGATAGTAAGCGCCGATCGCCTGCCGGATCGCGCTGCCGGCGAACAGCAAGTCGACTTCGCGCTCGCGCTGCCGGCTGGTGGCCCACAGCCCGCCCACGACCGCCAGGCCCGCCGCGAGGGCGGCGATGAAAAACAACACCATCAGATAGGTGAAACCGCTATCGCGTCGTGCCAGCGACACGGCTACCAGTCCTGAAAATTCGATCCGTCCAGGGCCTTGCCCGGGGCGCCGCTCTTGACGTCCTGCACCCCGGTCTTCTTGGGGTCGGTCGGCGGAACGATCTGCCAGGTCGCGACGCTCTCGGTGATGG
>JAJZUN010000375.1 GCA_021848555.1 Pseudomonadota bacterium
CCGATGGCGTTCAGAGCCGCCTTCGTTGTGTCGAATTTCGACGCGCTCGAACAGGCGCTGCGAGCCGCGCTTACCGGCTCTGCGTTACCGCAAGGTTGCGTCATGGGCGCAAGCGAGAGTGGTGCGGGAATCGCGGCGTTGTTTGACAACACCGACGAGTTGAAGGGGCTGGTCGACAACTGGGTCCGGGCCGGAGAGTTGCACAAGATCGCACCGCTTTGGGCGGCTGGCTCCGAGATCGATTGGAACGTCTGCTACGGCGGGCATCGTCCGCGTCGCATCAGCTTGCCAACGTACTGCTTTGCCGCACAGCGCTACTGGATAGAGTACGGCGACCGTGACGGCGCCGACGCGGTCAGGGCGGTCGTGCGGGACGAGCCTCGCACGGCGCCCGCGCTCGTCGAGCGGGCATCCACCGGATCGACCAATACCGAAACCGACGTCGAACGCGTGCTGGTGCAGGCGTTCGCCAACGCGTTGAAGATGCAGGCAGGCGACGTCGAGCGAAATGTGTCGTTTGCTGACTACGGCCTGGATTCGTTGCGAGGCGTCGCGTTGGTCAAGGAACTCAACGACGTATTGGGTATTGATCTGGACGTCACGCGCATCTTCGACTATCCCACCGTGGCAAGCCTTGCCGCGTACATCGACGAAACCTGGCACCCCGCTCCGAGGGGCGCACTGGATAGTGGTCGCGAACGCTGCGTCGAGCCAGCACGGCCATGTGCATCGGCAGCCGTCGAGCCGGCACCGCCGTGCGCACTCGCCGCGATCGGGCGCAAGGAGCCAATCGCGATCGTGGGTTTTAGCGGACGGTTTCCGCAGAGCGACGACGTGGAAACCTTCTGGCGACATCTAGAGCGCGGCGACGATCTGTTGACGAAAGCCGAGCGCTGGAACCTCGATGGCTATCGGGGCACCTGCACCGACGGCGGATTCCTGGACGGTATCGACCAGTTCGACTCGCTTTTCTTCAATATTTCCGGTCTTGAGGCGACGTATATGGAGCCGCAGCAACGACTCTTTCTCGAGGAATGCTGGAGGGCGTTGGAGAACGCCGGCTATGCAGGTGACGCTTTGGGCGGCCGCCGCTGCGGCGTCTACGTCGGCTGCGCGGCGGGTGATTATCTCGACCTGACTGGCAATGCGGACTATCCGGCCCAGGCGATGTGGGGAAACATGAGTTCGGTGGTGGCCTCGCGGATTTCCTATTACCTGAACCTACAAGGCCCGGCGCTGGCGATCGATACGGCCTGCTCCAGCTCTCTGGTCGCCATCCACCTGGCCTGCCAGGCCCTGTGGAGCGGCGAGAGCGAGGTCGCGCTATCCGGCGGCGTGTTTTTGCAGTGCTCTCCCCGGCTGTACATCTCCGGATCGCGAGCGGGCATGCTCTCGCCGAGCGGGCGCTGCCGCCCCTTCGATGATCGCGCTGACGGATTCGCTCCGTCGGAAGGTGTCGGGGTGCTGGTGCTGAAGAAGCTCAGCGCGGCGCTGGCTGACGGCGACCACGTGCACGGCGTTATCCGTGGCACGGGCATCAATCAGGATGGTGCCACCAACGGCATCACCGCGCCCAGCGCGAACTCGCAACAGCGTCTGATAGAGGGCGTCTTCGACGAATTTGGCATTGACTGCGGCGGGATTCAGATGATCGAGACGCACGGCACCGGCACCAAGCTCGGCGATCCGATCGAATTCCAGGCGCTTTCGCGGGCTTTTTCCGGCCGCACCGACAAGCGCAACTACTGCGCGCTCGGCAGCAGCAAGGCCAATATCGGCCATGCGCAAATGGCGGCCGGCGTGCTCGGCGTCATCAAGATCCTGCTGGCGATGAAGTACCAGAAGATTCCGCCGCTGCTGCATTTCTCGGCGATCAACCGGAACATTGCGCTGGAAGGCAGTCCCTTTTATATCAATACGGCTGCGCAGGACTGGGCCGTGGCGCCGGGCGAGCGGCGTCGCGCCGCGATCAGCTCTTTCGGTGCGAGCGGCACCAACGCGCACCTGGTGATCGAGGAAGGCCTCTCCCCTAGCCCCATGTCGCGGCCGGCGCGCCCCTGGCTCGTCGTCCTATCCGCGCGCAGCGCAGAGCAGCTCCGTCAGCAAATGCATCAGCTTGCCGAACATTGCCGGCGTCATCCCGATTCGGATGTAGCTGATGTCGCCTATACCCTGCTGGTGGGGCGCAAGCATCTCCCCCGGCGTGTTGCGGTGTTCGCGAGCAACGCTACCGAGTTGGCCGACGGCCTTGAACGCATTGCGGCCGGTGAGGCGTGCGAAGTGCTCTGGAACGACCAGCACGACCCGTCCCATGTCGCCGTTGCACGCGACTTCGTCGGGGGCAAGCGCAACGATCTCGGTGCCCTGTTCGAAGAAGGTCATTACCGGAGACTCCCTTTGCCGACTTATCCATTCGAGCGCAGTTCCCACTGGCTGCCCGAGCCAACCCCGTCACGGCAGCAGCGGGAGTGCCCCACGCCTGCCGCGAACCAGCAGGAGCGCGCCGCGTTCGCGCTTGAGCGGGGCACCGATGATGGCGCGACGCTCGAGTTCGGCACGGCGTTCAGCGGCAAAGAGTACTTCCTTCGCGACCATCGGATCGCAGGCAAATCCGTCTTGCCGGGTGCGGTCTATGTGGCGCTGGCCCATTTCGCGTTCCTCCAGACTCCCGAGGGCACCCATGCGTCGGATGCCGCCGTTAGCCTGCGCAATATCGCGCTGCTTCGACCCTTCAGTGTTGACGAAGACCTGGCGCGGATCCGCATTCGGCTTGTTCGCGGCAACGCGTTGCAGTTCACCATCGACAGCTATCCGTCCGATAGCCGCGAAGCCGCCGTCAATCATTGCCGCGGGGATATCGCAGTGTCTCAGGCAGAGGCGCCGCAATTGGACCTGCCAGGCTTGCGCGCGGCGATGAAGCCGTGGACGTCGACGCGCGAGCGTTTCTACGACGACTTCCGCGCCTTCGGCATCGATTACGGGTCAACGATGCAAGGGGTTGCCGAGATCCACGTCGGCAACAGCTCGGTGTTGGCACGCATCGCGCTACCCCATCTCCTCGCGGGCGATCCGCAGAACCTTGCCGTTCATCCGACACTGATCGACAGCGCGATGCAGTGCCTGAAATACCTGTACGCCAACGACGGCGTGGTCAACCAGGTCAACCTGCTGTTCGCGATTCAGGAAATCCAGTTGCATCGTCCCTGCACATCGGCGATGTGGGCATGGCTGCGATTCGGCAGTGGGGATGCCAAAGGAAAGATCGACGTCGATCTGTGCGACGAGCGGGGCGCGGTCAGCGTGGCCATTCGAGGCATCTCGACGCGTGCCGCCGGCGTGGTGAGTGAAACTTCGGCGCGCGCGGAGCAGCCGGAAAAACAGGCGGCCATGTACTACCTGCCGACGTGGGACTTACTGCCGGCGGTGGAGCGTGAATCGTGGCCCGACAGCGCCCAACGCATCGTCATCATCGGCGGCGCACCGCGCACGCGCGAGCTGTGGTGCAGCCGGCTGCCGGCTGCGCAAGTGGTGGACCTAGCGCAAGCCGATGACGATGACGATGTCTTGCAGGCGTTGTCGTCCGCCGGTGAGATTGACCATCTGATCTGGCTTTCGGAGGACGCCCGAATCGAGTTGCCCGCAGGGCAGCGGATCATTGCCGACCAGACCTCAGGCGTGATGCAATTGTTCCGGCTGGTGAAGGGGCTGCTGAAACGTGGTTACGCTAATCGCCCCTTGGGCATGACCGTTGTTGTGCATCGCGCCCAGGCATTCCATCGTGAAGAGCGGAATGATCCCACTCACTCGGCGGTGGGTGGGCTGATCGGTACAGTGGCAAAGGAGTGTCCGCGCTGGCGCGTGCGCAGCGTGGACGTCGACGCAATGAGCGAGCAGGCCGTCGACGTTCTCATAGGTCTCGGCCAGGCGGGCCGCCGTCTTGTCCCCGATGCCCGGCAGGCCGGGAAGGTTGTCGGAGGGGTCCCCGCGCATGGCGGCCAGGAACGGGTAGACCCGCGGAGGCGCTCCGACCTTGTCGATGACGCCCGCCTCGTCCAGCATCAGATAATCGCTGACGCCGCGGCGGTTGTAGAGGACCCGGATGTGCGGATCCCGCACCAGC
>JAJZUN010000376.1 GCA_021848555.1 Pseudomonadota bacterium
GCGGACGAAATCAACACCTGCATCGCCTGCAACCAGGCCTGCCTGGATTTCCTGTTCCGCAACCAGGTCGCGAGCTGCCTGGTCAATCCGCGCGCCTGCCGCGAAACCTATTACCCGAAAGTCACAGCACTACGCGCCAAGCGCGTCGCCGTGGTCGGCGCCGGCGCCGCGGGCCTTTCCTGCGCCCTCACTGCGTTCGAGCGCGGTCACAGCGTCACCCTGTACGAGACTCGAGGCGAGATCGGCGGGCAGCTGAACCTCGCCAAGCAGGTGCCGGGCAAGGAATTCGCCGAGACCCTGCGTTACTTCCGCCGCCGCCTCGCAAAGAGCAGCGTGCATTTGAAAACCGCGCATCGCGTCGGCGCGGACGAACTGGCGCAGGGCGGCTACGACGCCGTGGTGCTCGCCAGCGGCGTGCGCCCGCGCCTGCCCGACATTCCCGGCATCGACCATCCCAAGGTGCTGCGCTACGACGAAGTGCTCTCCGGCGCGAAAGTGCCGGGCGCGCGCGTCGCCATCATAGGCGCAGGCGGCATCGGCTTCGACGTCGCGCAGTTCCTGAGCGCGCCGCACGCAAGCGCCCCGGTGCCCGAATTCCTCGACGCCTGGGGCGTGGACCCGCGCGGCATGGGCGACGGCGGCCTGGTCGCACCGAAGCCGGAACAAGCGTCGCGCGCGATCGTCATGCTGCAAAGAAAATCCGCCGCGCCCGGAAAGACTCTGGGTGCCACCACCGGCTGGGCGCTGCGCATGGAGCTTGCGCGGCGCGGCGTCGCGGCGCTCTGCGGCGTGAGCTATCAGCGCATAGACGACGCGGGCTTGCATATTCTGCATGAAGGCCAGCCGAAGCTGCTCGCGGTCGATCACATCGTGCTCTGCGCCGGGCAAGAGCCGGTCAATACCTTGCGCGCAGAACTCGCGGCCAGGGGCATAGCCGCAACGCCGATAGGCGGGGCCGAACGCGCCGAGGAAATCGACGCCTTGCGCGCGATCGCGCAAGGGATGGAAGTCGCCTATGCGCTGTAGGTTCTGTTAAGCTTTAGCGCATGATCCTGCGCATCAGCCTGTTTGTCGCCGCCGCCTTGCTGCTGGGCGCGCATTTCCTGCGCGCCGGAAATTGGCTGATGCTCGGCGTATGTCTCGCGCTGCCGCTGCTGTTCCTGTGGCGCAAGCGCTGGAGCCTGATCGCGCTGCAGCTATTGGCCTACGCCGCAGCCGCGAACTGGATCGCGGTCGTGGTCCAACTGGTGCGCATACGTCAGCACTACGGACAGCACTGGACCGCAGCCGCGATCATCCTCGGCTCGGTCGCGCTGTTTACGCTCATCGCCGGATTGTTGCTGAATTCGCGCGTCATGACCGAGCGCTACCGCTGACGACAAACTGCACGCTGGCTCAAACCGCCGGCGGCAGCGTGTCCGGATCCTCCTGCCAAGTCGTGGACGGCCGCGGCGTCAGCGCGATCCACTTGTCCAGCGCCGCGACGTGCTCAGACTCCTCGTTCGCGAACTCCAATGCGAGGCGCCGCACCTGCGCATCGCTCGAACCTTCGGCCGCCCAGCGATAGAACTGCATCGCCCGGACTTCGTTGGCGCGCGCGTATTTCAGCGCGTTGTAGGGTTCGATCATGTAATCGAACCCCTCCTCCCCGCCCACTTCCGGCGGCGAACTCCAGCGGTATTCCCAGGATTGGAGTTTTGGCAATTCGAGGGCGCCGATCCTGAGCTTGATCGAGTCGCAATGCATCTGGGAAAACCGGGTCATGCTGCGGAACACGGACGAAACCGCGTCGTTGCGGTGCGCCTCCATCATGTCCGCCAGCTCCAGGTAGCGTTCGGCTGCTTCCTGCTCCAAGGCCACTGCGTGGGCCAAAAATTCGGGCAATGCAAAATCCATATGCTTCCTTCCGCGCGATCGCCATAGTCCGCAGCTGTTCCGGCATTATAGGAGATTCACCGACTCACGGCCGGATTGAAGTCCGGTACAATTCCCGCATGCACGACTCTTCTGCAATTCGCGCGCGCGCGCTCGCCCTGGCCGCCGCCTTACTCTGTGCCACACCTGCGCTGCCCGCATGCGCGCATGAACGCTGCGCCCCCGCAGCGGCGTGGACCATCCCCGGCGGCGCGCGCATCGCCGCGCCGGAAATTCTCGCGCGCGCGGCCCGCGCGCAAATCGCATTGCTCGGCGAAACCCACGACGACGCCGACCATCATCGCTGGGAACTGCAGACCGTAGCCGCACTCGCCGCCCTGCACCCGAAACTCGTGCTCGGCTTCGAAATGTTTCCGCGCCGCGTGCAGCCCGTGCTGGAGCGCTGGGTCGCCGGCGAGTTGAGCGAGGCCGAGTTCCTCAAGGCGGTCGACTGGCCGCAGGTGTGGGGCTACGATGCGGCGTTCTATCTGCCCCTGTTTCATTTCGCACGCCTGAACCGCGTGCCTATGGTCGCGCTCAACGTCGAGCACAGCTTTACGCGCACGGTTGGTGCCAAAGGCCTCGCAGCCGTGCCGCAGGATCAGCGCGAAGGCGTGTCCGAGCCGGCGGCCGCGAGCGAAGCCTATCTCGCGCGCCTGTTCGACACCTACAAGCAGCACCCGGAGAAGAAGAGCTCCCCCCCGGCGCGCGGCGATCCCGAATTTCGACACTTCGTCCAGGCGCAGCAAGTATGGGATCGCGCGATGGCGCAGGCGCTCGCGGATGCCGCCGCGCGCAATCCGGATGCGCTGGTGGTCGGCATCATGGGCAGCCAGCATATCGCGCATGGCTACGGCGTGCCGTCCCAGCTCGCGAGTCTGGGCGTCAAGCGCATCGCCTCGCTGCTGCCCTGGAGCGCGGATACCGATTGCAGCGATTTTTCCGCGGACCTCGCGACCGCGGTGTTCGGCCTGCCGCCTGAGCCCGCCGAGCCGGCCGCGCCTGCGCCGCCGCTGCTGGGCATACAGATCGAAGCCGTCCCCGCCGGCATCCGCGTCGTCGCCGTGAATCCGGGCAGCATCGCCGCAGCGAGCGGCTTGCAGGCCGAAGACGTGCTCACCCAAGCGGCGGGCAGCGCGGTCAAGACTACGGGCGAACTGCGGGCGATCGTAGTGCGCATGGCGCCGGGCACCTGGCTGCCGCTCAAGGCAACGCGCAAGGGCGCGCCGATCGAGCTGACGGCCAAATTTCCTCCGGCCAAATGATCCGCGCGGCCGCGCGGCTTGCCGCTGTCGTCTGCGCGCTTGGCCTTGCGTCTGCGGCGCTCGCCGCCGCACCCGCGGCGCACCGCATCGGCGTGCGCATAGAACCGGATACGCAGGAGCTCCAGGGGCGCGACCGCATCCGTTTCGAGACGGTGCGCGACGCAACCCTGGTCTTGTCCTCGCGCTTTCGCATCGTCTCGCTCGCCGCTGATGGCCGTCGCATCGACATCGCGCCCAAGCTCGTCGACGGCATGCAGCATCTGCGCCTGCCCGCGGCGCGGCGCATCGACCTCGCCTGGAGCGGCAAGCTCGCGCCCCTCGACCAGAGCCTGGATCATCGCGACACGCTCACTTACGCCGAGCCTGCGAGCGGCAAGGACGGCACGTTTCTTCCGTCCGGCTCGGGCTGGTATCCCGCGGTGGACGGCGCGCTCGAACGCTATCGGCTGGAACTCGACCTGCCTGCGGACCAGCGTGGCCTGGTGCCGGGGCAGCTGGTGCAGGAGCGCCTGGAACACGGACGCTATCGCGCAAGCTTCGAATTTCGCCAGCCGGCCGAGGGCATTTCGCTCATGGCCGGCCCCTACCGCATCGAGGAGCGGCGCCTGCGTACCGCGGCCGGCAGCAAGCTGCGGCTGCGCACTTATTTTCATCCCGCGATTGCGGATCTCGCCTCGGGTTACCTCGATGCCGTCGCGGGCTATCTGAATCTGTATGAGCGCTGGATCGGCCCTTATCCCTTCACCGAATTCAGCGTCGTGTCCAGTCCCACGCCCACCGGCTTCGGCATGCCCGCGCTGACCTACCTCGGCATCGACGTGCTGCGCCTGCCCTTCATCCGCGCGACTTCGCTCGGCCACGAAGTGCTGCACAACTGGTGGGGCAACGGCGTCTACCCGGACTATGCGCAGGGTAACTGGTCCGAAGGCCTCACCACC
>JAJZUN010000377.1 GCA_021848555.1 Pseudomonadota bacterium
CGGTGGTGAAGCAGGGCGGTGATACCTGGTTCTTCCTCACCGCCGACTATGCCTTCGGCCATTCGCTGGAGAAGGATACCTCCGACGTGGTCAAGGCCGACGGCGGCAAGGTGCTGGGGCACGCGCTGCATCCGCTGAACGCCTCCGATATGTCTTCGTTCGTGCTCCAGGCGCAGGCCTCGGGCGCGAAAATCATCGGCCTCGCCAACGCCGGCGGCGACACCATCAGTTCGATCAAGACGGCGAACGAATTCGGCCTCACCAAAGGCGGCAAGCAGAAAATGGCCGGGCTCCTAGTCTACATCAACGACATCCACAGCCTGGGCTTGAAGCTCACCCAGGGGCTGTTGCTGACCGAGGCGTTCTACTGGGACCAGAACGACGAGTCGCGCAAATGGTCGCGGCGCTTTTTCGAGCGCATGAAGAAAATGCCCAACATGAGCCAGGCCGGGCTGTACTCGACCACCATGCACTACCTGAAGGCGGTCAAGGCGGCCGGTACCGACGAAACCGGCGCGGTGATGAAAAAAATGCGCGAGCTGCCGATCAACGACTTCTTCGCCAAGAACGGGCGCATCCGCGAGGACGGGCGCATGGTGCATGACATGTACCTGTTCGAAGTGAAGTCGCCGCAGGAGTCCAAATCCCCCTGGGACTACTACAAGCTGCGCGCCACCATCCCCGCCGCGGAAGCGTTCCAGCCGCTGGCCAAGAGCGCCTGTCCGCTGGTCAAGAAATAGGCCGGGCGTTTCGCGCCGAATCACCGAACGCGACTGGGCCGCGAACCGGGGCAGGCAACCTGTTCCGGTTTAAGCTTTGCGCACCCACACCGCGGTGTCGTGGAACACCGCACCGCCATTGGGCCGTCCCGGCTCGGCGCTGACCAGAGCGTTGATGCCGACGCCGCCTTCGAAATCGGAATTGGGCCAGACGCTTTCGACCACGATCACGCCGGGCTGCAGGCCGTCGAAGCTCTTGGCGTGCAGGCGGACTTCGCCGCGGCGGTTGCCGATTACGATGCGATCCCCGGTCGCGATGCCGAGCCTCGCGCAGTCTGCAGGATGAATCAGCGCCCCCGGGCGCTGCTCGCGCTGGCGCGAGCCCGGGGTCTCGGTGAAGGTGGTGTTGAGGAAGGACCGCGCCGGCGCTGCCACCATGCGAAACGGATGCTCGGTGCCGGCGTCGTCGATCACCGCGTGGTGATCGGGCAGGGCGGGCATGCCGGCGTAATCCGGACCCAATTTCGACCAATCCGGCTTGAAATGAAAGCGCTGGTCGGCCTGCGGGAAGGCGCGGATGAAATGCGAGGTATCGAAGTCCGGCTGGTGGTCTATCCAGTGGACTCGGTTGAACTCGTCAAATCCGGGATAGCCCGAAACTCTCAGCGTGTGATCGATCACCTCCCGCGCGCTCATGGCGAACCCGGGGTGCTCGGCGCCCAGCCGGCGTGCCAGCGCGCAGATCACTTCGTGGTTGGAACGCGTCCCCGGCAAGGGTTCGATGAGCTTCGCGCCGAGTTGCAGGTGGGAATGCCCGCTCGCCTGGTACAAGTCGTCGTGCTCGACGAACATGGTGGCGGGCAGCACGATGTCGGCCAGCCTGGCGGTGTCGGTCATGAACTGCTCATGCACGCAGACGAACAGATCGGACCGCCTGAAGCCCCGCTGCACTTTCAGCACCTCCGGCGACACCACCACGGGATTGGTGTTCTGGATCAGCATCGCGGTCACCGGCGGGCCGTCGCCCAGGTCGCGTTTGTCGCCGCAGAGTATGGCGCCGACGCGCGACTGGTCGAGGATGCGGATGGAGGGGTCGCAGCGGTCCAGGCCTTTGATCAGCGTGCGGTCGATTTTGTATAAATCGGCGTTGCTGTAGAAAGTGCCGCCGCCGCGTGTTTTCCATTTGCCGGCGACGGTGGCGAGGCAGGACACGGCGTGCACATTGGCGGCGCCGTTGCGGCTGCGCGACATGCCGAAACCGAGGCGGATGAAAGCGCGTTCGGTGAGCGCGTAGCGCTGCGCCAGGTGTTCGATTTGCGCGGCGCCGAGGCCGGTGATCGCCGCCGCCCACTGCGGCGTGCGCGTCGCCAGATGCGCCTCCAGTTCCTGCGGCGCGTCGGCGTGGCTGCGCATGTACTCGCGGTCGGCATGGCCGTCGCGGAACAGCACGTGCATCAGGGCGCAGGCGAGTGCGCCGTCGGTGCCGGGGCGCAGGCAGATATGCTCGTCGGCCACCTTGGCGGTGGCGCTGCGGTAGGGATCCACCACGATCAGTTTTGCGCTGCGCGCGCGCGATATGCGTCATGACGTTGACCTGGGTCGCCGCCGGATTGGTGCCCCAGACGATGATCAGGTCGGACTCGCCCATCTCGCGCGGATCGGGGCCCATCTTCGCGCCGACGCCGGCGCGCCAGCCGGCATCGACCAGGGTGTTGCATATGGTCGAGTGCTGGCGCGACCAGCGCATGACGTGGCGCAGGCGCTCGATGCCGTCGCGCTGCACCAGACCCATGGTGCCGGCGTAATACAGCGGCCAGACCGCTTCGGTGCCGTCGCGCTGTGCGGCGCGCGCGAACGCATCTGCGATTTCGTCCAACGCGGCATCCCAGCTTATCGCTTCGAACTCGCCGCTCGCCTTCGCGCCTTTGCGCCGCAGCGGTGTCTTCAGCCGGTCGGGGTGATGCACGCGCTCGGCATAGCGCGACACTTTCTCGCAAATCACCCCGGCCGTGTAGGAATTGGCCGCGGCGCCGCGCACTTTGCCGATGCGCGAATCATCGAGCCGCTCCACTTCGAGCGCGCAGGTGCTGGGACAATCGTGCGGGCAGACGCTGTGCAGAACCTGCGGGTTTGAATTCTTCGGCATCGGATACTCTTTCTTTGCGATCTGACTATCAGCGGCGCCGTCTCCATGCTGGTGATGCGCTGCGGCTTGGTCTACAATGCGCATCATAATATCGTTCCAAGGGAGAACAAATCATGAATTTGAGACCTATGGCAGTAGCTTCCGCGGCCGCCCTGGCCCTGGCGCTGACCGCGGGCTATGCCGGCGCCAAGCAGACGGTCAAGATCGTGTTCATCGGTCCGCTCACCGGCGGGGTTTCCGCCAACGGCATCGGCGGGCGCAATTCGGCCGATCTGGCGGTGCGCCTCAGAAACGAGGATCCGAAGGCGAA
Organism: Pseudomonadota bacterium; assembly: GCA_021848555.1. The sequence goes on from JAJZUN010000377.1 coordinate 3,176, forward strand.
ATACAGCTACGAGCTGGTCAGCTACGACGACGAATGCAAGCCCAATATCGCGGTGCAGGTGGCGACCAAAGCGGCAGCCGACAACTCGATCATCGCCGGCGTGACCCACTATTGCTCGGTCACTGCGGTGGCGACGGTGGACACCTACCACAAGTTCGGCCTGCCGGTGGTGGTCTGGGGCGCGGTGCTGCCCTCCATCACCTACGCCAACAAATTCGCCGAAATCCATCGCGTCAACGGCACCATGATCAATCAGAACGAAGTCGCGGCCAAGTTCATGACCGGCCTGAAGTACAAGAAATGGGTGGTCATCCACGACACCACGGACTACGGCAAGGGCCATAACCAGTACTTCAGCGAGTACCTGAAGAAAGCCGGCGGCCAGATCGTCGGAACGTTCGGCGTTACCGCCGACCAGCAGGACTTCACCACCGAACTCACCAAGGCGAAGGAACTCAAACCCGACGTCATCTACTTCGGCGGACTGACTCCGCTGGGCGTGCGCATCCGCTCGCAGATGGAAAAACTGGGCATCAAGGCAGTGTTCGAAGGCACCTCGGGCATCAAATCGGATGCGTTCGTCGAAGGCCTGGGCAAGCAGCTCGCCGAAGGCTCGCTGTCGTTCATCGAGGGCGCGCCGTGGGAGAAACTGGCCGGCGGCCTGTATTTCACCGGCAAGTACTCGCTGCAGAAATACAACGAACCGCCCGAGGCCTATGGCCCGTTCGCCTTCGCCGCAGCCAACCTGATACTCGACGCCATCGAAAAAGTCGGGCCTAACCGCAAGAAAGTCACGGCGGAACTCGGCAAGACCAAGGACAAGGACACCATTGTCGGCAAGGTCACGTTCGACGACCACGGCCAGAACATCGTGCCGCTGATCACCAAGTACGTGGTGCAGGACGGCAAGTGGGTGGTGTGGGAGGA
>JAJZUN010000378.1 GCA_021848555.1 Pseudomonadota bacterium
GCGCAAGACCGACCGCGCACCCACTCCCGGTGCGCGCGCAGCGGAAGTCCACACCGGCGTTCCAAGCCTGTCGGAATGGCTCAGCAATCGCGCCAAAGACGAACTGCTGGCCGCCCGCTCGTGGGGTGAACTGCACGGCATGCTGGCCGAACGTGGCTGCGTGCTGCGGTTGAGCGGCGGTGGTCTGGTCATCGACACCCAGCTGCCCGATGGACGCGTCACAAGCACCAAAGCCAGCGGCGTGCATTACAGCCTGAGCCTGGGCCGTCTGGAAAGGAAATTCGGCGGGGCCTTCTTTGTCCCCGATCTCTCCGCTGTGAACGCTCACCCAGCGAAAACCTACTCCCGCTTCGTCGACGGCGTGCGCGCCGGAACCGAACCGGGCCTGCAGGAGATCCCAGGCCGCACTGGGTCCACCCCGGAGCGGCAAGCTAAACGCGAAGCCCGCGCCCTGGCGCGCAAGGAACTGGCGGACACGTACAAGCGCGAGCAGGCAACACAGAAACAAGCGCGCAGCACGCTGGTGTCCAGCCTGCGCGCGCGTCATCAGGGTGAACGGGTCACGCTCCGGCAGGAACTCAAGGCCGTCAAACCGGCGCGCATCGCGCAACTCACCGCCGAGCACGGAAGCAAGCAGATAGCGCAAGGACTGTGGGCCGCCGAAGCCGTCATCCGTCGGCAGGAACTGCAAAAGCGGCAAAAGGCCGAGCGCACGTCGCTGACCAAGGATGCGCCACACCTGGATTGGCCGACCTGGCTGGAACGCCAGGCCATGGCGGGCGATGACGCCGCGGCATCGGCACTGCGTGGCATCCAGTACCGGGAAGGACGGCAGAAGAACAAGAGCAAAAACGGCTTCGAGGGAGAAGACCTCGATCCGCTGAGCGTGCGTCCAGCAGCGGGATTCATCGGTGGTGCGCAGCAAGACCCCACAGCGGGGGCAAAGAAGACGTTCGCGTTGGAAGAGGCGCGCATCCAGGTCGATCGCCGCCACCAACGGATCGAGTACAGCGATCAAGCCGGGCGCGTGCGTATGACCGACTCCGGCCCGCGGGTCGATGTGCACATCACTGATGCCGACACGATCGAAGCGGGTTTGCGCCTCGCCGCGCAAAAATTCGGCGGCGACGTGTTCATCACTGGCGATGTCGCATTCCGCGAACAAGCGGCGCGACAGGCTGCTCGCCTAGGTGTGGGTGTCCAGGACGCAGACCTGCAGCACATCGTCGAGCAAGAGCGCGAACAGATCGCGGCCGAGCGCGCGCCGTCCCGCCCAGCACGTCCTGCCCCGCAGCGCGATCCGCCGCAGCGCTGAATCGCGCTGTGCCGCCCCCTCACATATCCGTACATGCAAGGCTTTTGCCGCGCGATGTCAACCAGTCACTCGATCATGAAAGGATCCGCTATGAAGTTCTCCACCACCCGTCACATGCGCGCTGCCGTTGTGCGTCGCCTGTCACTCGCTGCCGCCGTGTTCGCGACGACAACCGTGGAAGCCCTGGCCTCTACCTCCGGTGGGCTGCCTTGGGACACCCCCATCCAAACCTTGCAGAACGATCTGACCGGCCCGGTCGCCACTGGCATCAGCGTCATCGCCTTCCTCGCCGCAGGCGCCGCCCTGGTCTTCGGCGAAGAACTCGGCGGGATTGCCAAGAAAGCCCTGTACGTCGTGCTGGGCGTGGCGATGATCGTCATGGGCAACAAGTTCCTGGCAGCGCTTGGCCTGTCCGGCGCGGTGATCTGAGGAACCACCGTGGACGATCAGGACAACTCCGCGCCGATCCACGGTTCGCTCAACCGCCCGCTGCTCATGCTAGGCGGTGAGCGCACCCTGGTGCTCGGTCTGATGACCCTCGCCGGGGTGTTCGTGTTTTCGCTTGCCAAGCTGTGGGCGGCGGGTCTCGGGATCGGTCTCTGGGTGCTGGGCACCTGGGCGCTGTCCCGCGCCGCGTCATTCGATCCGCAGCTCTCCAAAACCGGACGCCGCTCCCTCGCATTCAAGCGCTTTTACGCCGGTCGCGCCACGCCATTTGGAAAGTCGCGCGAGTGGAAGTAGCCACCCAAAGGAACACTCATGCTTGCTCTCAAGGAATTTCGCGACCGCGCCGCCGGTTTGCCTGATCTGCTGCCCTGGGCGGCCCTGGTCGATGACGGCATTGTGCTGACAAAGTCTGGCGCGCTGCTTGCGGGCTGGTGGTATCAAGGTCCCGACCTGGACTCTGCCACAAAAGGCGAACTCGGCGCGATGGCCGCGCGCATCAACAACGCGCTGTCGCTCGATGACGGTTGGGTGGTGAACTGCGACGCAATTCGCCAACAGGCCCCTGGCTACGCCAAGACCGGCGCATTCCCCGACCGCACCACGCGCCTGATCGATGACCTGCGCCGAGCGCGGCATGAGGGCCAGCATGCGGGTTTTGAGAGCCGCTTCGCGCTAACCATCTCCTGGTTCCCCGATGCCGATGCGGCAGACAAGGCTGCGTCCATGTTTATCGACGGTGGCGAGAAAACCGGCGCTGCCGTGCGCAACTTGCAGCGCTTCAAAGATGGTATCCGCGAAGTTGAGTCGCGCCTGTCTACAGTCGTCAAAATCAAGCGCATGACGGATTCGATCGATGAACACACCGGCGCCGTCACCAGCGAATTACTGGGCTACCTCGAATCTTGCGTCACATTGCATGCGCCGCGCGTGGTCCGGATGCCGGAAGTGCCGATGTACCTGGACGCTGCGATCGGGCAGCACGACTTCACCACGGGCTTTGAGCCCAGGCTGGATGGCCGCCCGATGGTCTGCCTGGCCGTCGAAGGTTTCCCGGCTTTCTCTGCCCCTGGCATCCTCGATTTCCTCTCCCGCCTGCCGGTGGCCTACCGCTGGAGCAATCGCTTCATTTACCTCTCGCAGACTCAGGCCGACAAGGTGCTGAATTCCTACCGCAGCAAGTGGGCACAGAAACGCAAGAGCATGATGAATCTGGTGCGCGAAGCCTCGGGCGGCGCGGCGACGCACCTGAACATGCACGCGGTCGAGCAGACCGAAGATGCCGTGGCTGCGATCAGCGAAAACCAGTCAGGCGCGGTGCGCTTCGGCTACTACACAAGCGTCATTTTGCTTGCGCATGACGACAGCACCGCGCTCGACGAGATCGCCCGCGAAGTGCGAAAGATTATTGAGGGCGCTGGGTTCGGGGCGCGCATCGAGACGGTCAACGCGGTGGAGGCCTATCTCGGCACCATGCCCGGCAACACCCACGCCAACGTGCGCCGCCCGTTGATCAACACCCTGAACCTGGCGCACATGCTCCCGTTCACCGCCGTGTGGGCCGGACCTGACAAGAATCCATGCCCGTTTTATCCGCCCAACAGTCCGCCGCTGCTGTACGCCAAGACGGACGGGGCTACCCCGTTCCGCTTGACTCTGCATGCGGGTGATCTGGGGCATACCGTCATCCTGGGGCCGACGGGATCTGGTAAGTCCACCTTGCTGTCCACCCTTGTTGCGCAGCAGTTCCGGTATGCGCGAGCGGAAGTTTTCGCGTTCGACAAGGGCTATTCCATGTTGCCCCTGTGCTGGGGCGCCGGCGGACAGCATTACGACATCGGTGGCGAGCATGGCGACCTGGCGTTCTGCCCGCTGGGCCGTGTGGATGAACCCAATGAGCAGGCATGGGCCGCCGAATGGATCGAACAGCTGTGCGAGCTGCAGGGAGTGCGGATCACCCCGGAGCATCGCCAGAAGATTTACCGCGCGATTGTGCAACTCGGCCAGTCCACCGACGCGATGGCGCAGCGCACCATGACCAACCTGCTCATTCAACTGCAGGATGTGGAACTGCGCGACGCGCTGGGCTACTACACCGTCAGCGGCGCGGCCGGGCATCTGCTGGACGCCGAAACCGATGCGCTGGCCGAGGACCCGTTCCAGGTGTTCGAGATGGAGCATCTGATGAACAAGGGCGACAAGGTGGTGCTGCCGGTTCTGTCCTACCTGTTCCACCGGATTGAGCAGAGGTTCAAGGGCCAGCCGACTCTGCTCGTGCTGGACGAAGCCTGGATCATGCTCGGGCACCCCGCGTTCAAGGCCAAGATTCGCGAATGGCTG
>JAJZUN010000379.1 GCA_021848555.1 Pseudomonadota bacterium
CGTCCCGAATCCGAATCTCGAGCCGCGCACGCTGCTGTTCGCGCTGTGCGATGAATTGCACGTCGAGGTCGATGCCGATCTCGATCAGCACCGGCTGCACAAGGCGTTGAACCTCGCGCTGCTCGACTTCGCGCGCGAACGCAAGCGCGTGGTGATTCTCCTCGACGAGACCCAGGCGATGCCGCTGGAGACCCTGGAAACCCTGCGTCTGCTGACCAACCTGGAAACGGAAAAAAGAAAGCTCGCGCAGGTGATCCTGTTCGGCCAGCCCGAACTCGACCAGAAGCTCGCGCAGGAGTCGGTGCGGCAGCTGCGCCAGCGCATCACGTTCCAGCATCACCTGGGCACGCTCACGCGCGAGGAGCTGGCGCACTATCTGGCGCACCGCCTCAACGTCGCGGGTCACAGCGGCGACCAGGTATTCAGCAGTCCGGCAGTGCGCTCGATTCACCGCGCTACCGGCGGCGTGCCGCGGCTGGTGAACATCGTCGCGCACAAGGCGCTGATGCTTGCCTACGGCGAAGGCGTGCGCCAAATACGCGCCCGGCATACGCGCGCGGCCATTGCCGATACGCCTGCGGCCAGCTCCTTTCGCGCGCGCCATTGGGCTTGGCTCGCCATGGCGGGCCTGCTCGCCGGCAGCGGCATCGGCTGGCTGGTGCTCAAATGAGCCTGATCAACAAAATGCTGCAGGACCTGGACAAGCGCCATGCTGCCGATGGCGGCGGCAAGCCGCTGACGCAGCAGCTGCGTCCGGTGCAGGAGCGCAAGGACTGGAAGCGCATCGCCTGGGAAGTGGGCGGCGGCCTGGTGATCGGCATCGGCTGGGCGGCCTGGGTGCTGTACCAGATCTCGCCGCGCCCCGTCGTCACCGAACTGGTATTCCAATTGCAGGCGAAAAGGCATCAGGGGGCGGCGGGGCCGCAGGTCGCGCGGCCTGCGCCCGTGCCGCAGGTGCCGACCCCGCCCGCACCGCCGCCGCCTGTGGCCATGACGCCGGCGCCTGCACCCGTGGCTGCGATGGCGCCGTCTGCACCGCCAGCCAAGGTGCGGGAGGCACCCGGGGCGGACACGCTCAAGCTTGCCACCGAGATCGCGACGCCATTCAAAGAGAAAAGCGCTGCCGCGAAGCCCAGAGCGGAGCAAGGTCCCGCGGCCGAAGCCGCGCTGCGACCGCGGCCGGCGCCTAAGGCGCAGGGCAGCTCGACAGCGCAGGCTGCGGCAGCGCCCAAGGGACAAAGCCAGATCAGCATCGACAAGCACGCGTCCTCGCCGGCGGAACGGTCCGAAGATGAGTTTCGCAAGGCGACAGCGCTGCTCGACCAGGGCAGGGTGGCCGAAGCGATCGATGGCTACAGGGCGACGCTGCAATTGGATCCGCGCCATGCGGCGGCGCGCCAGGCCCTCGTCGGGCTGCTGCTCGAGAACCGCCGCATCGACGAGGCGCAGCAATTGCTGCAGGACGGCCTGGGCCTGACCCCGGATCGTTTTGCCTACGCCATATTGTTGGCGCGCATCCAGGTGGAGCGCGGGGATCTGCAGGGAGCGCATGACTTGCTGCAGAAGTACGCCGACCGCGCTGCGGGCGATGCCGAATACCACGCCTTCGATGCGGCCCTGCTGCAACGGCTGGGGCGGCACAAGGAGGCCGTGGCAGCGTATCAGGCTGCGCTCAAGCTCGCTCCTCGGGCCGGGCTGTGGTGGATGGGCATGGGCATTTCGCTGCAGGCCGACCAGCGCAGCGCCGAGGCGCTGGATGCATTCCGCCGCGCCAAAGCCGTAGGCGGCCTCAGTCCGGATCTGGTTGCTTTCGTCGATCGGCGCATGAAGCAGCTGCAATAGGCTTCACCGCGCCGGCGCTGCCTGCAGCGCTCAAACGAATTCCAGGCGCCGGGCGGACGATTCCCGGAAAAAACATCTCTGCGGAGGAGAGACATGCAGGATCGCTATGAGGAAATCTATCGCGGCTTCAAATGGGAGCTGCCGCAGCGCTTCAACATGGGCTGGGCCTGCTGCGGCCGATACGCGCAAGAGCGCCACCGCTTTGCGCTGTACTGGGAGGACGAGGGCGGCGCCACCGCGGCCTATACCTATTGGGACCTGCAGCAACAGGCAAACCGCCTGTCCAATGCGCTGACCGCTCTGGGTGTCGAGCGCGGGGACCGCGTCGGCATCATCCTGCCGCAGCGCCCCGAGACCGCCATCGCCCACATCGCCTGCTATCAGATGGGGGCGATCGCAATGCCGCTGTCGGTGCTGTTCGGACCGGACGCGCTCGAATACCGCTTGCACAACAGCGAAACCATCGTCGTTCTGGTCGATCCTGCGTCGCTGCCGAATCTATGGGCTATCCGCGAGCGTTTGCCCGCGCTGAAGCACGTCATCGGCGTCGCCGGGGCGCGCGAATCCGGCACGCTTTCCTGGGAAACGCTGCTGGCGCAGGCCGCACACCATTTCGAGTGCGTGGATACGCCGGCGGAGGATCCGGCGCTGCTGGTGTACACCAGCGGCACCACCGGTCCGCCCAAGGGCGCGCTGAAGCCGCAGCGGGTGCTGCTGGGCAACCTGCCCGGATTCTCGCATTCGCACGACCTGTTCCCGCAGACCGGGGATCTGTTCTGGTCGCCAGCCGACTGGGCCTGGACCGGCGGCCTCATGGATGCGCTGCTGCCTACGCTGTACCACGGCTATCCCATCCTCGGCTATCGCGGGCGCTTCGATCCCGAGAAAGCCTTCCATCTGATCGAGAAATACGCGGTGCGCAACACCTTTTTGTTTCCGACCGCGCTGAAAATGATGATGAAGGCGGTGCCCGAGCCGAGGCGGCGCTTCGAGCTGACGCTGCGCTCGATCATGAGCGCGGGCGAATCCGTGGGCGAGACGGTGTTCGCCTGGAGCCGGGACCATCTGGGCGTCACCATCAACGAGATGTTCGGCCAGACCGAGATCAATTACATCGTCGGCAATTCGCATACCCTGTGGCCGGCCAAGCCGGGCTCGATCGGACGGCCTTACCCGGGACATCGGGTGGGCGTGATCGACGAAGAAGGCAAGGAAGTCGCGCCAGGCGCGGTGGGCGAAGTCGCTTTGCATCGCAGCGACATCCACGGCGCGCCGGATCCGGTGTTTTTCCTCGAATACTGGAAGAATCCGGAGGCAACGCAGAACAAGTACAGCGGAGAGTGGTGCCGCACCGGCGATCTGGCGAAGCAGGACGCGGACGGATATTTCTGGTACCAGGGACGCGCCGACGACGTGTTCAAGAGCGCTGGCTACCGCATCGGCCCGTCCGAAATCGAGAACTGCCTGCTCAAGCATGCGGCCGTCGCCAACGCGGCGGTGGTGGGCAGTCCGGATGCGGAGCGCACCAACATCGTCAAGGCGTTCATCGTGCTTACACCCGGTCATCAGGCTTCGGCCGCGCTCGAAGCCGAGCTGCGCTCGCATGTGCGCGGCAAGCTGGCGCCCTACGAATATCCGAAGGAAATCGAATTCATCGACGCGCTGCCGATGACCACCACGGGCAAGGTACAGCGGCGGCTGCTGCGCCTCAGGGAAGAGGAGAAGAAGAAATCTCGGATGGCCGGCAAATCATGATCCTGCCGCAAAGCGATCCCTTGCGCGCCGCCCTCAACGACGAAGTGCATGCGCGGCCTTACCAGGCGCTGCAGGCCCCGGTACGGGCGTCCTATCTGGCGCTGCAGGCGCCGCCCGCAGAACGCACGCGCGAATATGCGCATGTGGCCGAGCTGTGCGCGCGCCATGGCTGCGAGCCGCCGCCGCCCGAGGCGAGCTATTTCGTTGCCGACTGCGGCGTCTTCCGCCTGCGCTGGGAGCGCCACGGCGAATTCAGCAGCTACACCGTATTTGCCACCGGTGCCGGCGGCGAGCCGTTTGCGCAGGCAGCGATCGAGGCGCTGCCGCCGCAATGGGTGGCCGCCTTGCCCGGCAGTTTGCTCGTGGGCACGCATGTGGCGTTGCTGCCCGGCGCCGCAGCGGACTTCGATATCGAAGCGATCGCGCCGCATTTCGCCGGCAATACGCTGGTGGGCGCGCAGGTGGCCGACGGCGGCGCGGCCGCGTTCA
>JAJZUN010000380.1 GCA_021848555.1 Pseudomonadota bacterium
CCCGGCCGCGGAGCCCGGTGCGGCACCGGGGCGATTCTATCGAACTATTGCCTGCTGCGATCGATTCGAACGCGGCTTATTCTGCTTGTTCACCCGCGGGGAAGAGACACCGCAGCAGAGACCAGACCGGCCAGCCTACAGACACCGTCGCGCGGGAAACTTTCCACGCCGGATCGCGGGCCCGGACCAGGGCGTGACTGAGCGCCGGGGTCGCCGCGCCGGGAGTGCGCGATTCCGGACTGAAAGCCGGCCCTTCGTCGGCGAGACGCCTGCCGAGTTCGGACGCATAGCGGAGCGCGGCCTGCTCGGAAGCGAACACCGGTTTCAGCGTGTCGAAGGTGTGGTCCAGCCAAACCCCGCCCACGCAGCGCGTCAATCTGAGCCAGGGCTGCCAATGACCGCCCTGGTCCAAGTCGCGGGCTGCGGCTTCGATCAGACAGGAACCGCGCCGCTCGCTTAGAGCTGCCATGGCGATTGCCGCTCAGTTCGGTTCAGGCCGCACGGCGGACAGCTTGTCGCGCTGCGCGGGAGCAGAAACGAGGCGCCTGACCCAGCCAAGTACCTGGCTCAGGTCCGCGTGCGCACGCATCAGCATTTCGGCGATCATTTCGGCTTGGCGCAAAGTCGCGCGAGCGACTAGACGCTGGTCCGGTCTCATGCTGAGCTGGTCCAGGTGATCGGCCGTGGCGGTAGCGTCGGTTGCGTGTTCGTAGGGTTTCATGTTGATACTCCTGCTGCGTCAAAAACCCTCCCCTTGAGGCATTTATAGCACATTGACGCACCGCAGCAATGCTATTAATTGATGCAAACCATCATTAAAACAGATGGAGATCTTGCACAACCCGTGAAGAATACCGAAAATTTATGTTGCGCTGCGGCATCGCCCCTGCTATGATGCATTCATACGGGGTCCTTCCTCCTCCTCCTTTGGTATCCCGTACTTGAGCCGATGGCGCTTGCATAAGCCCATCGGCCTTTTTTTGGCTATCCGCGCCGGCCGGGCTGCAAGCGGCACGGCGACGCCATAACGGCCTCGCGCGAAGGGATTACAATGGCAACATGCTTCGAGAGCGTTTATTCAGGACCGCCTGAAAGTCGCCGCTGCCCCGCTCATGTCGACGACCCACGAAAACCCCAATAACTCCGGCCATCTGCTGCGCACGCGCAGCAAAATCGCGCCGGTGCTCGAGGCACTGGCCGCCCGGCGCGAACGCGTCACGGTGGAGCTGCCCGATGGCCGCGGCCTGATCGACACGCTGCTCATCCTCGCCGATCCGATCGGGGACTTCATCATCATCGCCGCGGCGGCGAACGAAGCGCTCAATTCGGCCTTGCTTGCGCTCGGGCGCGTCACCCTGGTGGCCGAGCCCAAAGACTGGCATATCGAATTCGTCGGCGTCGCGCCTGGCGCAGTGGTGCATGAGGGCGCGGCGGCGATACGTCTGCGTTATCCGGAGATCCTCACGGTGCAGCAGCGCCGGCAGGACGAGCGCTTCGATGCGTCCACCGGGCTCGCGCTGCACTGTGTCGCCGACGCCGGCGGCATTGCGCCTTTCGACGCGCAGATCAAGGACATCAGCCTGGGCGGCATCAGCGTGCTGCTCTATCCGCCCGACGTGATGATAGAGCCGGGCACCGTACTGGTGGGCAGCCGCATCGAAATTCCGGGAGCCGACACGGTCACGGTCGATCTGGAAGTGCGCTATTCGGAACTGGTGACGCTGGCGGACGGCAGTCGCGCACGCTGCTCCGGATTCCGCTTCGTCAACGCGCCGGAAGACCTCAAGCTAAAGCTCATCGACGCCATCGACAGGCGCTGAGCTTCGCGCTGCGCCGGGTGGCGCGCCCGGACCGGCCGGCGATGACCCGTTTTGCTCAGAGCTTGTAGCCGATCTGCCGCAGGAAACCCTTGCGCCAGGCGACGTCGGCATCGGTCTCCACGCCCAGCGGCGACGCGCCGTCGATGACGCCGAGTATGCCGCGGCCCTGCTCCGTCTGCGCAATCACCACCTCGGTCGGGTTGGCCGTGGCGCAGAAGATGCGGCACACCTCGGGCACCAGCTTCAGCGCGTTGAGCACATTCACCGGGAAAAACCCGTCGCCGAGAAACACGATGAAGCTGTGGCCCGCACCGAGCGCGAGCGCGTTCTTCTCGGCGAGTTGGACCATGGCCGCATCGGTCCCGGAGAGCCGCACCAGGCATTTGCCCGAGGCCTCGCAGAACGCGAGGCCGAACTTGATCCCCGGCACCGCGCCCACCAGCGCCTCGTGCACGTCTTCCACGGTCTTGATGAAGTGGGTCTGCCCGAGGATGAAATTGGTGGCTTCGGGCTTGTCGATTTTGACGTTGAGGAGCTGCATGATGAGTTCTCCCGCGCAATTCTTCGAACGGACAGTTTAACGCGGCCCTGTGCGCAATGCGCGCCGACGCGCGCTCAGGCCTGCTGCGGACCCGGCCTGCCGTCCTCGACGACGAAGCTGGCGAGCGTGCTGCACGCGGCCTGCGGCGTCTGCACCGATTCCATCGCGCGCAGGTCCGCGGAAAGCTGCTTAAGCCTGATCTCGACGCGCACATAGCCGCGCCGGTCGCCGCGGCCGTACTTGAGGTGCGGGTTCTCGGCCAGCAGCGCTTCGACCATTTGTTGCGACGGCCCCTGCGAAGTGATCGAGGTGCCGCAGAACTCGCTCGCGACCACGGGAGCATGCGGGTCGTCGAAATCGGGTTTCAGGTCGGCGACCCAGTGCGCGTGCACGTCGCCGCCTATGACCACCGGATTCGACGGCCGGCGCGCCGCCACTGCATCGAGCAGGCGACGGCGCGCGGCGGGATAGCCATCCCAGCCGTCGGTCCACACGCGCCTGCCCTCACCCGGCTTGCGGTCCGCCTGCGCCATCAGCGTCTGCTGCGCGATCAGGTTCCAGCCGCTGCGCGCACTCGTCAGGGCGGCGTCCAGCCAGGCTTCCTGCTCGGCGCCGAGCATGCTGCGCGCCGGGCCGGCGAGCGCCGCGCACTCGGCGGCATCGACCACGCTGCTGCCGCCGCCACCGGGGCGCCTGGAGCACACGCCGTGCGAGCGGTACTGGCGGTCGTCGAGCAGGTGCACGCTCGCCAGCCGACCCCAGTCGACGCGGGTGTGGATTTTCATGTGCGCGCCGTCCGGGCGCATGCGCGCGGGCAGCGGCAGATGCTCGTAGTAGGCGCGGTAGGCTGCGGCGCGGCGCGCGAGGAAGCGCTCGCGCGGCATGCCGTCTTCGGGCAGATCGTCGGCGTAGTCGTTGTCGACCTCGTGGTCGTCCCAGGTGACGATCCACGGACAGGCGCGGTGCGCCGCCTGCAGGTCGGGATCGGACTTGTACAGCGCATAGCGCGCGCGATAGTCCGCTAGCGTATAAGGCTCGCCGCCGCTGTGCTTGCGCACGTGGTTGCGCCCCCAGGACGACTCGTAGATGTAGTCGCCGAGGAAGGCGATGAAGTCGGGCGCGTCGGCGACGATGTGCCGGTAGGCGCCGTAGTAGCCCTGCTCGTACTGCTGGCAGGAAGCGAAGGCGAAGCGCAGCCGCGCGGGCGCGGCATCGACCGCGGGCGCGGTGCGGGTGCGCGCGATCGGGCTTTGCGCCGCGCCGGCGCTGAAGCGATACCAGTAGGGCCGGTCCGGTTCCAGGCCCGCGGGTTCGGCATGCACCGAGTGGCCCCATTCGGGCCGGGCCTCGGCGCTACCCGAGGCGACGACGTCGCGCATTGATTCGTCGCGCGCGATTTCCCAGCGCACCGGCACGATTTCGCGGCCCATGCCGCCGCCGTCCTCCCCGGGCACGGGCGCGAGCCGCGTCCACAGCACCATCCCCGTGGGCAGCGGATAGCCCGAAGCGACGCCGAGGCTGAACGGGTCCGCGGCGAAGCGCGGCTTGGGGTTGAGCTGGGCGCGCGCGCCGCTCGCCGCAGACACTCCGGCGGCGGCGAGGGCCTTGAGGAATGCGCGGCGATCGAAGGGCCGCATGCTTGCGCCTACTCGACCGTGACCGACTTCGCGAGATTGCGCGGCTTGTCGACGTCGGTGCCGCGCGCCAGCGCCGTGTGATAGG
>JAJZUN010000381.1 GCA_021848555.1 Pseudomonadota bacterium
ATCTGAACGTCAAAGTCCTCGGTTCCATCGGTCTGGCACTGTTGATCTACACCGTGGTGTCGCTGATGCAGAAAATCGAGGAGTCGGTCAATTTCATCTGGCATGTGGCGCAGTTGCGCAGCCTCGCGCGGCGCTTCAGCGGCTACTTGAGCGTCCTGCTGATCGGCCCGGTGCTGCTGTTCTCGATCATCGGCATCGCCGCCACCGTCATGGCGACACCGCAGGCGCGGTGGTTGCTCGCCGCCGAACCCCTGGGCGGGGCGGTCTACGCCCTGGGGCAGACGATTCCGGTGTTTTTCGTCATCGGCGTGTTCGCGTTCGCGTATCGCTTCGCCCCCAACACCCGGGTGCGGATGAACGCTGCGCTGACCGGCGGCATCGTCGCGGGCCTGCTGTGGCAGGCGGCGAGCTGGGCCTTCGCCGAATTCGCCCGCACATCGACCCAGTACGCCGCGATTTATTCGGGCTTCGCGATTTTCCTGCTGTTTCTGATCTGGCTGTATCTCAACTGGCTGATACTGCTGCTCGGCGCGAGCATCGCGTTCTACATTCAGCATCCGGAATACCTGGTGCTGGAGCAGGGCGAGCCGCGGCTGAGCAACCGCATGTGCGAGCGGGTCGGGCTGATGCTGATGCATCTGATTGGCAGCCATTACAGAAGCGGCGCTCCGGCGTGGACTTTTTCCGGCCTGACGCAGCGCCTGGGCGTTCCCACCTATGCGCTCGAGCGGGTGCTCGACGCGCTGGAGCAGGGCGGGCTGCTGCTGCAGACCGGCGACGATCCGCCCGCCTACCTGCCCAGCCGCGACATCGGATCCATTGCGCTGAAAGATATCCTGCACACGGTGCGCACGGCCGGGGAAGAGCACTACCTCGAGCCGCAGGCGGTGCCCGCGCCGGCGGAGATCGAAGCCATACTGGCGCGCATCGATCTGGCTTTCGAAACGGAAATGCGCGAGCTTACCCTGCGCGACCTGCTGCCGCCGGCGTCGCCGTCGTCCTAACGAAGAAGGTGGCTCCACTTCGTGGAGCGGTCCGCTATTGCGAACGGTCCAGCGACCCGCGTTGGAATCTACGCTCTCTCGCTATCCGAACAATTGAATCTCACGAAAAATAGCGCCCCTCGAATTCGGCGAGACACGACTTCAGTTGGCTTTCCTCCACCGCAGCATACTCGCGCAGAAGCTCCGGGGCCAGCGGCACAAAGACGTCGAGGATATCCGGGTCGAAATGCACGCCGCGTCCTTCGCCTAGTATCCGCATCACCTCATCTGGCGGAAAAGCAGGCTTGTAGGGCCGCCGGGAGGTCAATGCGTCGAACACGTCGACAATCGCGAACAGCCTGGCATTGAAAGGAATCGCCTTTCCCGTCAGCCCGCGCAAATAGCCCGTGCCATCGTATTTCTCGTGATGAAAGGCGACGATGTCGCGCGCCTTCATAAGCCATTTCGATTCCCCCACGATGTCCACACCAATGGAAACATGGGTCTTGATCGTCTCGAACTCGGCTGCGCTCAGTTTCCCCGGTTTGAGCAGAATGCCGTCGGGAATACCGATCTTGCCCACATCGTGCAGGAAAGCGCCGGCAATCAATGCGGCAATTTCGTCCTTCGGCTGCCTCAAGGCCTGCGCCAGCCTGACCGCATAGAGGGTAACCCGATAGTTATGCGCATCGGTGTCCGAATCGCGCTTGGCGATGGCGCTGCCCAAGGTACGCATCAATTCGACGTTGCTAGCGAGCAGCGCGTCGGAGAGCCGCAGTGTGTCCCGGTTGAGCGCCACGATGACCGGATACAGCGCCAAAGTCGTCAACGCGACCACGAGCAGGACGAGCAGCAGCGCATCGCGGACGCGGTGCTCGATCGCCTCCAGGGTTTGGGGCGCCACCTGATAGATGCCCTCTAGATAGCCAAAAATCCTGGCCTCGGAGGAAATCAAGGGTATAAGAATCTGGATGTAGAGCGTATCGGCGACCTGGATCTTGTTGTGATGGTGATCTCCCAATGCCGGAAAATCGTGGCGGTGCGCGGCCGCAGCGGCCGCCAGTTCGCGATTTTCGGTTTCCCAAACCTCGATCAACAGCCGTTGCTCGGACGAATATAGTCTCAGACTGACGAAGTCGGTCTGTTCGAGGAACTCGCGCAGCGCCTGGCGGTGCCCTTCTGGATCGCCGTTGAACATGGCGGCATTGCCGGGCGCGTCGAAATGTGCGGCGGCCTCGGTCACTAGATCGAACACGAAATTATCCACCCTGCGGCTTTCCGTCCAGTAGGTCAGCGCACCGAGAACAATGGACAGGATCAGCCACGCCGATATGAGGCGCGCCGCTACCTTCTGCCGAATCGACGACGTCATCGCTGTCTCGGCTCAGGCATCCGGGGGCGATGGGGCGAACTGGGCACGGAAGCGCCGGGCCGCATCGAACGCAGCTTTCGTAGCGACCGAGTGACGTGCGTCAGGGTTTGTACGAATCAGGCTTCGCGCTGCCTTGCTCATGCGATTGCGAAGTCTGGTCCGGCGCAGTGTTCGAACCATGCGAGCCCATATGTCCTCCCGGACTGCCAACGACCAGTAACACGACCATCAGTATCATCATCGCCGCCATTTCTTTCTCCAGATTGGATGTAACCTCATGAAAACCAACCGGCACGCGAGCGCCGGGGCCGACGTCACGGTCGGAACGGCCGGTGCAAGCTTCCGCCGATCGCTGCCGCCGCATTCAGTTCCGTATGCGATTGGGTGCCTCTTCGCGCCGGGTCCGAACGCTGAATACCTTTTCCACGGGAAGAATCGCAACGATGCCGTCGCCGCGGGATCCGGAATGGGCGGTATCGAGTATCGCCTGCGCGATGGACTCGGCCCTGTCCTGTTCTAGATAGATCTCGATTTTCACTTGGTCCACCAGCCAGTCCGCCGAAAAGAAGTTGGCGTGCGCGCCGTAGCCTTTCGCCCTGCTTACAGTGAGGCCACGAACGCCCAGTTCCCGCAGCCTCGCCTCGACCGGCTCCAGCGCGTGGGTCCGGATGATTGCCACGACAAGTTTGAGGTCCATAATCGTTCCCGTTTTGATTTCAACTGGCGCTTGCGCGCTGGCCTGCCGCCATAGCCCCGGCGCTTTCCCTGCGTACCGCGAATTCCTTCACCAGTCCGTAAATCGCCGGAATGACGATCAGCGTCAGGACGGTCGACGAAATCATCCCGCCCACCATCGGCGCCGCAATCCGGCGCATGACCTCGGAACCCGTGCCGCTGCCCCACATGATCGGCAGCAGGCCAGCCATGATCGCCACCACGGTCATCATTTTCGGCCGCACGCGTTCCACCGCACCTTCCATGATCGCCTCGTAAAGATCGGTAACCGTGGGCTTGCCACCTTCGGCAGCGCGTTGCGCCTTGATCGTCTCCCAGGCATGATCGAGGTAGATCAGCATCACCACCCCAGTCTCTGCGGCCACTCCGGCGAGCGCGATGAAGCCGACCGCCACCGCCACGCTCATGTTGTAGTCCAAGAGCCACATCAGCCACACCCCGCCCACCAGCGCGAAGGGCACCGACAGCATCACGATGACGGTCTCGGTGAGCCGCCGGAAATTGAGATACAGCAGAAGGAAAATGATCAGCAGCGTGAACGGCACGACCACCGCGAGCTTGGCTTTCGCCCGCTCCATGTACTCGAACTGGCCGCTCCAGGTGGCGTAGTAGCCCGGCGGGAATTTCACCTGCTCGCGCACTGCCTTCTGCGCGTCGTTGACATAACCGCCGATGTCCCGATCGCGGATATCGACAAATATGTAGGCCGTCAGCAAAGCGTTCTCGGTGCGGATCGCAGGCGGCGCCTGCATCAGGCTCACACGCGCGAGCTGCCCCAGCGGAATCATGCCGCCGCCCATGATGGGCACCAGCACCTGGCTGGCGATGGCCTGCGGGTCCTGGCGCAATTCGCGCGGATAGCGCACGCTAACGCCGTAGCGCTCCAGCCCCTCCACGGTCGTGGTCACCATCTCGCCGCCCAGGGCGGTGCCGATCGCGTCCTGCAGCTCGCCGACGCCCAAACCGTAGCGCGCCAGCGCGAGGC
>JAJZUN010000382.1 GCA_021848555.1 Pseudomonadota bacterium
GGCCAACGAGCCGATCTTCGAGGGCGGGCTGCGGCTGGCCACCGTCGCGGCGGCGCGGGCCAGCTACGATGGCGCGGTGGCGTTCTACCGCCAGACCGTGCTGACCGCGCTGCAGCAGGTGGAGGACCAGTTGGCGTCATTGCGCATCCTGGCGCAGCAGGCGGAGGCCGAGGACGCGGCGGTGCAGTCCGCGTCCCGCGCCGTCGCGGTAACGCTGAACGAATACCGCGCCGGCACCGTCGTCTACACTGCGGTGATCACCGAGCAGACGCTGTTGCTCGCCGACCAGCAGACCGCGCTCGCCATCCAGCAGAGCCGGCTGGTCGCCGCGGTCGGACTGCTCCAGGCGCTCGGCGGCGGCTGGCAGGCGGCGGACCTGCCGGGCAAGGTGCCGTTCAACCCGGTGGCGGCGGTGTTGCCGTGAACTCGCGGATCGGCCGGAGCTCCGCGACGTGCATCACTGCGCCGCAGGGGCGTCAGGTCCGACGGAACTCGCGCTGACCTCCGGACCCTGCGCGACGTTCCTGTCCGTCTGGCTGGCTTTGTCCGCGCGAACGGTGCTGCCGGTCGGAGGCGTCGCCAGGTATCGGGCGCGGTCGGCGCGGATGCCGCGAAGCATGGTTTCGATGTTTGCCTGGGTCAGAACGGTGCCGAAGTTGCCTGACGTCCCGAAGACGCGGCGCACGATGAGGTCGCCGAGGGCGGACTTGAAATGGCCCGATTCCCAGTACCAGCGCATCTCCGATGCGGTATCGCCGCGGCGCGGAACCGGCTCGGTAGTCACCGGACCATAACCTGAAAAATCAAAGAGATGGATGTCCGAGCCGCCCCGTTCCGCCGCCGCGCACATTCGAACCAGCATGCGCTTCCATGCTTCAAACCCGGACCATAATCCAGCTGCATGCAGGATCTCCAGAAAGTCGGCATGGTAGGGGTAGATAAAGAGAATCAGTCTTACCCTGTGGTCTCGTGTAACTTCGATGATGCGCTGCAAAAGTCGGGCGCTCGCAAGGGCGCCTGGATCCCGGAAGCTGGGGGCCAAGCGGGAACGGAGTTGTTCCTGGTACGTGGTGTTCTTTTGCTGGAAGATCTGGTATTGCCCGGACCGCCGGATGAACAGGCGATATTCATGCAGCGGGTCGAACCCGAGCACCGTCATGGTCCTGCCCGTTCGCGGGTTCTGTTCAAGCAACGTATCGAGACTGTCGAGTAGTGCGTCGATGCTCAGGGTCGCGTTCAACCGGTCCCGCAGGGCCTGGAGGGGCCGCTCTGGGTTTGGCTTGCCATCCGGGCCAACCAGCAACCGGCGGTCTTCCGCGCCGATGCGGAGTAGGGGGGTATCGGGCGGGGAGGTGGGTTCGAGGAAATCCACGAAATCCACGCCGAGCAGCACGTCATGGGGGCGCCGGACGGCGATCGCGTCCTGCAGCATGCGCAGCGCGACATCCAGCCCCCGACCGGATTCGGCGGCATTGAAGATGGGGCGCGCGGCAGCGGGCCAGCTTGTACTGTCCGGATTGAAACCGACCTCGACGCGGGAGTTGCCGAGCAGCAGGGTCTTCGGGCCGACCCGTTCCAGCATGGCGACCTTGGCCATGGCGGCGTGTTGGTAGATGCGCGGCTTCAACTCGGTCCAGCCCGGCACCGGCGGCGTTCCAAAGACACGATAGGGGTCGACGCCGATGGCGAGGGCGACTGACGCCCCTGCCAGCGCCAGGATAACGATTGCGGTCCTGCGGAGATATGCGGGATGGTCCAAGGGATCCTCAGAATTGCCAGTAGAGAAATTCACTGACGCGCGTAATGGAAATGGTACCCAGAAACGCCAGAGTACCCAGCGTGACGGCCCAGGGCCAGGACGGGGACCAAGCAAGGCGCGACGGCGGCTTCATGCGCTCCCCGGATGAAACCTTGTCTCCGATTTCCAGGACGGGCGCAGACGATGCCATGATTTCATAGGTGTTGGGCAGCAGCAGCACGATGGCCATGCCTGTGGCGACCCAAAGCCACGTTTGGATGAAGTGGCTGCCTGAATCCAGGCTGAACCCGATGCCGCTCCGTGTGAGCAGCCCATGAATCGGCCGCAAGGCAAATGCCAGGCCCTCCGGCACGCTAGCGCCATGCCGCCCGAACATGCCGCCCAGCAGGTTGAACGCGGTGGCGGTATTGCGCGACCGGAAGAAAATCCACCCGATGATCACGGCAACGAATGTCAGCAAAAACGATATTGCGGCCCAGGCCCGGGTGCGCCGGACCTGCCTGAGGGCCGGGCTGCTGCCGGCGATCGCGATCCAGGCGTGATTTACGATCAGGTATGCGCCATGCAGACCGCCCCAGGCGACAAATGTCCAGTTAGCACCATGCCACAGGCCGCCCAGCAGCATGGTCACCAGAAGATTGCTGTAGCGCCGCAGCACACCATGCCGGTTTCCGCCGAGCGGGATGTAAAGATAATCGCGGAGAAACCGCGAGAGGGTGATATGCCAGCGCCGCCAGAAGTCAACGATGTTCGATGCCTTGTAGGGCGAAGAGAAGTTCATCGGCAGCCGGATCCCGAAACATCTTGCGGCGCCGACCGCCATGTCCGAATAACCTGAAAAATCAAAATATAACTGAAGCGTATAGGCCAGCGCGCCACCCCAGGCAACAAAGAAATCGACGGAATGACCCTGCGCTGCCTGATCGAAAACGCTGGAAGCGAATGGCGCGATGCCGTCGGCGATGATCGCCTTCTTTGCTAGGCCGATAAAGAAAATCGTCAGGCCAACGGCAATGTTTTCGACAATCGGCCGACTTTTGGCGTGATCGTCAATCTGAGGAACAATCTCATTGTACCGCAGGATCGGCCCGGCGACGAGCCGGGGGAAAAATGCGACGAACACAGCATACGAAACCAGGTCCAGGTCGTAGTCGTGTCCGCGCCGCTGATCGACGATGAAGCCGATCTGCTCGAAGGTGAAGAAGGAAATGCCGAGCGGGAGAACAAACTTTCGGACGGCGAACGCCGTGCCGACGGCGGCGTTCAGGTTCTCCGTCAGAAAACCGCTATATTTGAAAAACGCCAGTGCGGCGAGATTCAGCGTAACCGCCAGGGCGACGAACCAATCGGCGTGCTGCGCCCGGCTCCGCTTCACGCATCTCCCGATTTCGCGGCCGATGACGAAATTCACAATGATCGAACCGGCCAGTAATGGAATGAGTTCAATATTCCACCAAGCATAGAAAAAACCCGATGCAACCAGAAGCACGAGGCGGCGCCACTGGGGGCCGAAGCGGACCGAAAAAACATACGCCGCCACGACAGCCGGAAAGAATAGAAATATGAACTCGTACGAATTAAACAACATTTGCACGGCCTCGTGAGTCTGCTACGCAGAGCACGCCTTGTTGGATAGAGGTAAACCGAAATGAAACCTTATGCAAGATGGTAACGTCCACCGGCCAGCATCGCCGCATGCTGGATAGGTGAGGGCTGCAGGAAACAGGCGCGGTCGCCCGTCAGGCCCGTGCCGTCACCCTATTCCTTGCCCGGCCGGCCGCCGTCGATCCGTTGCGGCTGACCGCCGAGCCGCGTGACCGCCCGCGCCCCGAGCGCCACGCCGCGCGCGAGGCAGCGTGACGGCGCGTGGCCGGCCAGCCGGGCTGCGATGAAGCCGGCCAGGAAGGCATCGCCGGCGCCAGTGGTGTCGCGCGCAGTCACCCTCGGCGCCGGCCGCGTGACCGCCCGGCCGTCCCGACCGACCGCCTCCGCGCCGGCCGCGCCGCGCTTGATGACGGCGAGCGGATAGACAGCTGTCAACGAGGCCCGCTGCGCCGCGGCATCGTCGCTGCCGGCCAGCACCGCGGCCTCGGCGGCGTTGGCGAACAGCACCGCGATGCCCTCGGTCCAGGCGCGGAACGCCGCCGCGCCGGCCGCCGCCAGCGGCGCGGCGGACGCGGCATCGACGCTGACCGGGACGCCCCGGCGCCGCGCCGCGGCCATCAGCGCCTGTGCCGCCGCGCGCGGCGCGGGATCGAACAGCGTATAGGCGGACACATGCAGCCATCCGGCGCCGTCGAGAAGCGCGGC
>JAJZUN010000383.1 GCA_021848555.1 Pseudomonadota bacterium
CGGCTCATGCCCTCCGCCGGCAGTTGCGGATTGAGTTGAAACGGCTTCCAGGCGATGCTGGGCCGGTCGGCGCCGGGGTTCTGCGCGGCGTACAGCGCGAGCGCCGCCTCGATCTGGCGCTTGCCTATATAGCACCAGGGACAGACTACGTCGGAAATAATGTCGATGTTCAAATGGGTCTCCTTGCGGCTCTCCAGCGCCTTGCCTGTGTCAGCCGGGAGTGCTGCTCTTCGGCCGGTTGCGTGGACGCGGCGTGCTGCGCTGGATCGCTACATTACTACATTACTCAGCCTGCTTGCTGACCCAAGGCCTCCAGCACCACCTGCATCTTGTTGATGAGGTGGCTGCGCAGCAGCCGCGACAGCAAGGCGCCGTCGCGGCGCATTACCGCGTCGAGGATATTCTCGTGCTCTTGCACCGCTTGGTCCCAGCGCTCGCGCGACAGATTGGCCATGTAGCGCGCGCGGCGCACATGGCCGTTCAAAGTACGGTAGGTATTGGACAACGCAGTATTGCCGGCACACTCGACCAGGCGCAGGTGTATCTCCTGGTTGCAGCGGAAATATTGCGCAAGTTCTCCCCGGGCATGGTGCGCCAGCATCTGGTAGTGCAGGGCCCGGATCTCGGCGATGTCGGCGTCGCTCGCGTTGGCGCAGGCGAGTTCGCCGGCGAGGGCCTCCAGCGCGCCCAGGACCACGAACATTTCCCGCACCGTGGTGGCAGTAATCGGCGTAACGATGGCGCCGCGGTTGGGCAAGAGATCGACCAGGCCCTCCGAGGCGAGATACTTGATCGCTTCGCGCACCGGCGTGCGCGAAGTGCGCAGGCGCTCGCACAGCACGCGCTCGTTGAGTTTCACCCCGGGCGCAAGTTCGCCCTGAATGATCAGATCGCGCAAGCGCGAGACCACTTCCTCCGCCAGCAGACGTGGCTCCGCGACGAAATCAGGGCTGGCTTTCGGGGCGGTATTCTGCAGATCTTGGGTCATATCAGGAACTCGTTTGTATGCATAATACCCCGTGCTAGAAACAGGGGCAATATAAATATAATAACTGTAAAACATGATATTACAATATATATTGACCAAGGGGAATGTTTTGTGATTGAATTGCATACAAAATAGACCTGAAACAGCAAGCGCTTCCACCTACCCACTCTGCCGACAAGGAACAGCCATGGCATACACTAGTGGTCGTCATTTCCTGCAAATCCCCGGACCGACCAATGTCCCCGATCGCGTCCTGCGCGCCATCGACTATCCCACCATGGATCACCGCGGGCCCAAGTTCGGCAAACTGGGCCTGGAGATCATCGACGGGCTCAAGCACGTATTTCAGACGCAGCAGCCGGTGGTGATCTACCCGGCATCGGGCACCGGGGCCTGGGAAGCGGCGCTGGTGAACTGTTTTTCCCCCGGCGACAAGCTGCTGATGGTCGAAACCGGGCATTTCGCCAGCCTGTGGCAGAAAATGGCCGGCAAGCTGGGCCTGCAAGTGGAGCTGATCGCGACCGATTGGCGCCGCGGCGCGGATCCGGCGGCGGTCGAAGCGAAACTGAAGGAAGACAAGGCACACGCGATCAAGGCGGTGTGCGTGGTGCACAACGAAACTTCGACCGGCGCCACCAGCCGCATCGCGCTCATCCGCAAGGCGATAGCTGGGGCCAACCATCCGGCCCTGTTCATGGTGGACACGATTTCCTCGCTCGCATCGATCGACTACCGCCACGACGAATGGGGGGTGGACGTGACCGTAGCCGGCTCGCAGAAAGGCCTGATGCTGCCGCCGGGGCTGTCGTTCAACGCCGTGAGCGAGAAGGCGCGCAAGGCGGCGCAATCGGCAAAACTGCCCAAGTCGTATTGGTCCTGGGACGACATCATCGCCGCCAACAAGACCGGCTACTTTCCCTATACGCCCGCGACCAATCTGCTCTACGGCCTGCGCGAGGCGATCGCGATGCTGCGCGAAGAAGGCCTGCAGCAGGTGTTTGCGCGCCATGCGCGCCATGCCGAGGCGACGCGGCGCGCGGTGCGCGCCTGGAACCTGGAAATCCTCTGCGCCAACGCCGAGGAATACAGCAACACCCTCACCGCCGTGATGATGCCCGCCGGCCATGACGCCGACGCGCTCAGAAAGTCGATATTGGACGCCTACGACATGTCGCTGGGCACCGGCCTGGGACGGCTTGCGGGCAAGGTGTTCCGCATCGGACACCTCGGCGACTTCAATGACCTCACCCTGATGGGTACGCTCGCCGGCGTCGAAATGGGACTGACTCTGGCGCAGGTGCCCCACAAACAGGGCGGCGTGGCGGCGGCGATGGCTTATCTCGCCGAAGCCGCGGGTAGCCGTACGGCTGGCGTCAAACTCAACGTGACATGAATTGAAAAGCGAAGTTCCGGTCAAGTTCATGATACAGCCTGAACTTCCACTAACTTGGGGGCTTGCAAGGAAGCCAGGTGGAAAGGGAAGGGTACAACCCCGTCGCCAAGTTTGCTTGTTCAGACCACCCCGGAGTTTCGGAGTTTCCAACAGCGCAATTTCAATTTCAAACGGAGGACACCATTATGAAGCGATTCACGCGTAAGTTATCGATCAAGACCCCCTTGTTGCCGCTGTACGCCGCGGCGCTGACCTGCTCCCTGATCGCGCCGGCACAGGCGGCGTGGGAGCCCACCAGGCCGGTCGAATTCGTCGTGCCCGCGGGCGCGGGTGGCGCCTCCGACCAGATGACCCGCCTGATCCAGAGCATCGTGGTCAAACACCAGTTGATGAAGCAGCCGATGATCATTCAGATCAAGTCCGGCTCCAGCGGCGCCGAAGGCGCGATGGACGTGCAGGATTCGAAAGGCAACCCGCACAAGATTCTCGTCGCGTTTTCCCTGATCTATACGCTGCCCATGTCGACCGCTCTGCCGCTCGACTGGCGCAAAATGAACGCGCTGGCGATGATAGCGCAGGACGAATTCCTGCTGTGGAACAATGCTGAATCGCCCCACAAGACGGCCAAAGCGTTTCTCGATGCCGTCAAAGCCGCGCCTGCCGGAAGCTTCAAGTTGGGCGGCACCGGTTCCAAGCGCGAGGATCATCTGATCAACTTTGCCCTGGGCAAAGGGTATGGGGCAAAATTCACCTATATCCCCTACAAGAGCGGTGGCGAAGCGGCCACTCAGTTGGTTGGCAAACATATCGACGCCAACGTCAACAACCCCAGCGAAAACATCGCCCAGTGGCGTGCCGGCCAGGTGCGCGCCCTGTGCGTGTTCTCCGAACAACGCATGGCCTACAAGGAAAAGGTGACGAAGGAACAATCTTGGGCCGACATCCCGACCTGCAAGGAATCCGGCGTCGACGTGCAATATCAAATGCTGCGCGCCTTTTTCCTGCCGCCCGGCACCACGGCTGAGCAGGCGGCCTATTATGTCGAGTTGCTGAGAAAAGTCGTGGCTACGTCCGAGTGGAAGGAATACACCGAGCGCAACGCGCTCAAACAAACTTTCGTGACCGGGCAGGACTTCGTCAAGTTCCTGGAAAAGGACGACGCCTATCATCTCATGCTGATGAAGGAAGCGGGTTTCGCCAAGTAAGCAGCCCTCGGGCACCGCGGACCCGCGCGCTACCACCGGGTTCGCCGTGCCGCTTGTTCGACAGCCGGAGCCGGACCATGGAACAACAGCAGAAGCGCCAGGACCCGCATCAGGGCGGCGTGTCGGAGCGCGCAGTCGGCGCGTTTACGGGCATCGCCATTTTCGCGGTCGGCTTATTGATGATGGTCGACAACTACAAGCTCGGGGCGGGTTGGGCCGAAGACGGCCCTCAGTCCGGATACTTTCCGTTTCGCGTCGGCGCCATCATCTGTATCGCCAGCGTGATCGTAATTGTGCAGACTCTGTTCGGCAAAGACCGCAGCACTAAGACCTTTGTTACCTGGGTGCGCCTGAAGCTGGTGCTGAAAGTGCTCCTGCCCACGATCGCGTATGTGCTCGCGATCCAGCTGATCGGCATCTATGTGGCCTCCACGCTATTCATCGGCGCATTCATGCGCGTCATGGACAAGTCCGGC
>JAJZUN010000384.1 GCA_021848555.1 Pseudomonadota bacterium
CCGATCTCGGTAGATGTTGTCGACGAAGAACAGCACGTCGCGGCCTTCGTCGCGGAACGCTTCGGCCATGGTGAGTCCGGTGAGCGCCACGCGCAGGCGGTTGCCGGGCGGCTCGTTCATCTGGCCGTAGACCAGGGCCACCTTGTCCAGAACGTTGGACTCCTTCATCTCGTGATAGAAGTCGTTGCCCTCGCGCGTGCGCTCGCCCACGCCGGCGAACACGGAGTAGCCGGAGTGTTCGATCGCGATGTTGCGGATCAGCTCCATCATGTTCACGGTCTTGCCCACGCCGGCGCCGCCGAACAGGCCGACCTTGCCGCCTTTGGCAAACGGGCAGACCAGGTCGATAACCTTGATGCCGGTCTCGAGCAGTTCCTGGCTCGGGGAGAGCTCGTCGTAGCGGGGCGGGGTGCGGTGGATAGACGCGAGTTTTTCCGCGCCGATCGCACCCATTTCGTCGATCGGCCGGCCGAGCACGTCCATGATGCGGCCCAGAGTCTTCGGGCCGATCGGCACCGAGATCGGGGCTTTGGTATTGACGACCTTCATGCCGCGGCGCAGGCCGTCCGACGATCCGAGCGCAATAGTGCGCACGATGCCGTCGCCCAGCTGCTGCTCGACTTCCAGCGTCAGCCCGATGTCGTCCATTTTCAGGGCGTCATAGATGTTCGGCATCTGGTCGCGCGGGAACTCCACGTCCACCACCGCGCCTATGCACTGTACGATCGTTCCTTCGTTCATCGTCGTTTCCTAAGTCTTCGATTCAAATTCGGTTGGTCGCTGGCTAGCCGCGACGTCATACTGCGGCCGCGCCGGCGACGATCTCGGACAGCTCCTTGGTGATGCCCGCCTGGCGCGTCTTGTTGTAAATCAGGGTCAGCTCGTCGATGACGTTGCCGGCGTTGTCGCTCGCCGCCTTCATCGCCACCATGCGCGCGCTTTGCTCGGAGGCCATGTTCTCGGTCACCGCCTGGAAGATCAGCGCCTCGATGTAGCGCGTGAGCGTCTGGTCGAGCACGGATTTCGCATCCGGCTCGTAGATGTAGTCCCAGGAGCCTTCGGGTGCGCCCAGCTTTTCGCCCGACAGCGGCAGCAGCTGTTCCATTACCGGCTCCTGCTTCATGGTGTTGATGAACTTGGTATAGAAAATCTCGAGCCGGTCGAAGCGGTCCTCGATATAGCCGTCGAGCATGATCTTGAGCGCGCCGATCAGCTTTTCCATGTGCGGCTTGTCGCCCATGCCGACCACCTGCGACACCACGTTCGCACCCAGGCGCTGCATGAAGCCCAGACCCTTGTTGCCGATGCAGCAGACTTCGAAGCTCTCGCCCCGGGACTCCCACTCGCGCATTTTGGCGAGCGCCAGGCGCAGGATATTGGTGTTCAGGCCGCCGCACAGGCCCTTGTCGGCGGTGACGACGATGATGCCGACCCGCTTCACCGTGTCGCGCGTCACCAGATAGGGGTGGCGGTACTCCGGATTCGCGTGCGACAGATGGGCCGCGACGTTGCGGATTTTGTCGGCATAGGGTCGCGCCGAGCGCGTGCGCTCCTGCGCCTTGCGCATCTTGGATGCGGCGACCATTTCCATCGCCTTGGTGATCTTGCGCGTGTTTTGCACGCTCTTGATCTTGGTCTTGATTTCCCTGGAACCTGCCATTGCCTGTGCCCTTGTGCTAACGCCCCTCGCCTCAGCCCTCTCCCCGCATGCGGGGAGAGGGGGGATCGGTTAGTAAGTTCCGTTCTGTTTGAAGTCCTTGACCGCTTCGTGCAGCGTGGCTTCGTCGTCCTTGGACAGGTCCTTGCTCGACTCTATCCGCTCGACCAGCGCGGCGTACTTGTCCTTGACGTAGGCGCGCAGCGCGCGCTCGGCGGCGAGCGCCTTGGCCACCGGAATGTCGTCGAAGTAGGCGTTGTTCACCGCGAACAGCGTCAGCGCCATTTCCCACACCTGCAGCGGCTCGTACTGCGGCTGTTTCATGAGTTCGGTCACCATGCGCCCGCGCTCGAGCTGCTTGCGCGTGGCTTCGTCGAGGTCGGAGGCGAACTGGGCGAACGCGGCGAGTTCGCGGTATTGGGCCAGCGACAGGCGCACGCCGCCGCCGAGCTTCTTGATCACCTTGGTCTGCGCCGCGCCGCCTACGCGCGACACCGAAATGCCGGCGTTGATCGCGGGGCGGATACCGGCGTTGAACAGGTCGGTCTCCAGGAAGATCTGGCCGTCGGTGATCGAGATCACGTTGGTCGGAACGAAGGCGGTCACGTCGCCGGCCTGGGTTTCGATCACCGGCAGCGCGGTGAGCGAGCCGGTCTTGCCCTTGACTTCGCCCTTGGTGAATTTCTCCACGTATTCGGGATTCACGCGCGCGGCGCGCTCGAGCAGGCGCGAGTGCAGATAGAACACGTCGCCGGGGTAGGCTTCGCGGCCCGGCGGGCGGCGCAACAGCAGCGACACCTGGCGGTAGGCCCAGGCCTGCTTGGTCAGATCGTCGTAAATGATCAGCGCGTCCTGGCCGCGGTCGCGGAAATATTCGCCCATGGTGCAGCCGGAGTAGGGCGCGATGTACTGCATCGCGGCCGACTCCGAGGCGGTGGCGGCGACGACGATGGTATAGGCCATCGCGCCGTGCTCTTCCAGGCGGCGCACCACGTTGACGACGGAAGCAGCCTTCTGCCCGATCGCGACGTAGATGCAGATCAGGTCCTTGCCTTTCTGGTTGATGATGGTGTCGATCGCGACCGCGGTCTTGCCGGTCTGGCGGTCGCCGATGATCAGCTCGCGCTGGCCGCGGCCGATCGGCGCCATGGAGCCGATCGATTTGAGGCCGGTCTGCACCGGCTGCGACACGGACTGGCGCTCGATCACGCCCGGCGCGACCTTCTCGATGACGTCGGTGAGCTTGGCATTGATCGGGCCCTTGCCGTCTATCGGCTGGCCGAGCGAATTCACCACGCGGCCGATGAGCTCGGGGCCGACCGGCACGTCGAGAATGCGGCCGGTGCACTTGACCGTGTCGCCCTCGGAGATGTGCTCGTACGCGCCCAATACCACCGCGCCGACCGAGTCGCGCTCGAGGTTGAGCGCGAGGCCGAAGGTGTTCTGCGGGAATTCCAGCATTTCGCCGGCCATCACGTCCGACAGGCCGTGGATGCGGCAGATGCCGTCGGTCACCGACACCACCGTGCCCTGGGTGCGCACGTCGGCGGACAACGCAAGATTCTGGATCTTGCTTTTGATCAGCTCGCTGATCTCGGAGGGATTCAACTGTTGCATGCTATCTCCTGAACCTTAAGTATTCTCAGCTCGCGAGCAGGCCGGCGGCCATCGCATTGAGCTTGCCGCGCACCGAGCCGTCGATGACCTCATCGCCGACCACTACGCGCACGCCGCCGATGAGCCCGCGCTCGACGCTCACCCGGGGATTGATTTTGCGTTTGAAGCGTTTTTCCAGATCGGCCACCAGGCCCGCAAGCTGCGCCGCGTCCAGTTCGAACGCGGTGCTGATCTGGGCGTCGACCACGCCTTCGCGCTCGTTCTTGAGCGCGTCGAACTGGGCATGGATTTCAGGCAGCAGCGTGAGGCGGTCGTTTTCGATCAACAGAGCGATGAAGTTCTTCGCCTCGGCCGGAAGGTCGGCGGGGCACAAGGACAGGAACAGCTCGCGCAACTGGGCCGCAGTGAGGTCGTATTTGGCCAGGCATTCCTGCATATCGGGATGCGCGGCGACCTGCGCCATGGTGCGCAGCGTGCCCGACCAGGCGGGAAGCGCCGCGGCGCCGTCGGCGAGGCGGAACACCGCTTCGGCGTAGGGCCGCGCTAGGGTAGCGATCTCGGCCATAAGGGTCTACAGCTCCCGCTTCAGCTGGTTGAGCAGCTCGGCGTGGGCCTGGGCGTTGACTTCGCGCTGCAGGATCTTCTCGGCACCGCTGACTGCCAGGGCGGCCACTTGCTCGCGCAGCACCTCTTTGGCGCTGGAAACTTCCTGCTGGATCTCGGACTTGGCGCCGGCAAGCAATCGCTCGCCTTCTGCTTTGGCGGAGTTCTTGGCTTCCTCTATCA
>JAJZUN010000385.1 GCA_021848555.1 Pseudomonadota bacterium
TCCCATTATCAAAGCCGAGAATCAGGATGTGTCCGCCCACCGTTTCGAGCAGCGCGGCCTGCTGCATTGCGAAATCGCGCTGGACGGGATGCCCCTGCATTGCCTGTGCGTGCACTTCGGCCTGCATGAGCGCGGCCGCAGGCGCCAGCTGTCGGCGCTGACCGAGCGCGTACGGCGTCTGGTGCCCGAGGATGCGCCGCTGATCGTCGCCGGGGATTTCAACGACTGGCGCAATTCGGCCGGGCGCGCTCTGGTAGCCGAACTCGGTCTGAAAGAGGTGTTTCGCGACCAGCGCGGGCGGCCGGCGCGCACCTATCCGAGTACGTTTCCGCTGCTGCGCCTGGACCGGATTTACGCGCGCGGCTTTCACGTGCGCCACGCCGAAGTGCACCATGGCCTGCCCTGGTCGCGCATCTCCGACCATGCCGCGCTGAGCGTGGAGCTCGAACTGCGATGACGCTGGAATACGCCGGCGGCAACACGCTGCAGCTGCTCACCGACGGCAGGGCCTATTTTCCGGCGCTGCGCCACGCGATCGATGCGGCGCAAAGCGAGATCTATCTCGAAACCTATATCTTCGCCGACGACGACACCGGCAGGAGCATCGCCGCGGCGCTGGCGCGCGCGGCGGCGCGCGGCGTGCGCGTGCATGTGCTCGTCGACGGCTTCGGCTCCAAGGGCATGTTCGAGCAGACGCGGCAGATCCTGCATGCGGCCAGAATCGAGGTGCTGATCTTCGGACCCAAGACTTCGCCGCTGACGCTGCGGCGCAACCGCCTGCGGCGCCTGCACCGCAAGCTGGTGGTAGTGGACGCGCGCGTGGCCTTCGTCGGCGGCATCAACATCATCGACGACATGCATACCCCGGGGCATACGCCGCCGCGCTACGACTATGCGGTGCGCATCGAGGGCCCGCTGGTTGCGCGCGTGCTGGAGCAGTGCGAGCGCCTGTGGCGCCGCGTTGCCTGGGCGAGCCTGAAGCGCAGCGCGCAGCGGCATCGGCCGGTCGATACGGCCGAGCGCGGCACGCAGCATGCGCTGCTGGTGGTGCGTGACAATTTTCGCCATCGCTCCGACATCGAGGACGCGTATCTCGAAGCCATCCGCGGCGCGCACAAGGAAGTCATCATCGCCAACGCCTATTTTTTTCCCGGCGCGCGCTTTCGCCATGCGCTGCGCGCGGCGGCCGCGCGCGGCGTGCGCGTGGTGCTGCTGCTGCAGGGGCGGATCGAGTACGTGCTGCTGCATTATGCGTCGCGCGCGCTGTACGGTTCGCTGCTCGACGCCGGGGTGGAAATCTACGAATACCACAAGAGTTTCCTGCACGCGAAAGTCGCGGTGATAGACCGGCGCTGGGCTACCGTAGGTTCGTCCAACATCGACCCGTTCAGCCTGATGCTGGCGCGCGAGGCCAATGTCGTCGTCGATGACTTGCAGTTTTCGCGGGAGCTGCGCCGCAGCCTGCTCGAGCACATGAAAAGCGGTGCCAAGGTGGTGGCGAAGCGCCAGTGGCATCGCCAGCCGCTGTGGCGGCGGGCGCTGATCTGGAGCGCCTACGGCTGTACGCGGCTGCTGATGGGCGTGGCGGGGTACGGCGGCAAGCACTGAAGCGCGCGCGGCAGCGCGCAAATCGCTACTTTGCTGGGCTGCGCCGGCGGAACATGCCTACGCCCGACATGTGCATCACCAGTTCGCCGTGCTGGTTGTAGACCTCGGAGCGCGAGCGCACCGTGCCCATATCGGGGCGGCTGTTCGAGGCGCGCGTCTCCAGCACCGTGGACTTCAGATGCAGCGTGTCGCCCGCGCGCACCGGTTTTACCCAGCGCAGCTCGTCCACGCCGGGCGAGCCCAGGCTGGCGGATTCGAGCAGGTACATGTCGCAGATCAGGCGCATGCAGACGCTCGCAGTCTGCCAGCCGCTCGCGATCAGTCCGCCGAAATAGGTCTGTTTGGCTTTTTCGCGGTCGGCATGGAAGGGCTGCGGATCGTATTTCCTGGCGAACTCGATGATCTCGTCTTCCGACAGGCTGATGCCGCCGGCTTCGCGCACCTGTCCCGGATAGAAGTCTTCCCAGTAGTACTTGTAGCTCACCTGTGCCTCCCTTTATGCCGGCGTGCGGCGCAGAAACAGCTGGCGGCCGCGCATCGACAGCACCACGTCGCCGTCCTGGTTGAACGTGTCCCAGCGAAACAGCACCGTGCCGCGATTGGGCTGCTTGGCCGACGGCATAGTCTCGAGCACCGTGGTCTTGAGGCGCAGCGTGTCGCCCGGGCGCACCGGCCTGAGCCAGCGCAGCTCCTCCAGGCCGGGCGAGCCGACACAGGAGGTTTCGAGCAGGTAGCCGTCGCACATCAGGCGCATGGTGGCGCTCGCCGTCTGCCAGCCGCTCGCGATCAGCCCGCCGAACGGTGTGGCGCGCGCGGCTTGCGGGTCGGTATGAAACGGCTGCGGGTCGTATTCGCGCGCAAAGCGCAGGATGTCTTCTTCCGACAGGGTGCGCGTCGGCGTTTCGAACACCCGGCCCGGCGTGAAGTCTTCCCAGTAATACTTGATCGCCATCAGGTTTTGGCTTCAGGTTTGAGCTGCAGGGATTTGTACTCGAGGAATTCCTCCAGCCCGAAGCGGCCCAACTCGCGTCCGTTGCCCGATTGCTTGTAGCCGCCGAACGGCGCCTGCAGGTTGAACGGACCGCCGTTGATGTCGACCTGGCCGGTGCGCATGCGCTTCGCCACGCGCTTCGCATGCTCTTCGTCTTTCGACCACACGCCGCCGCCCAGGCCATAGGGCGTGCTGTTGGCGATTCTTACGGCTTCGTCCTCGTCCCTGTAGGTGATGATGGACAGCACCGGCCCGAAAATTTCTTCCTGGGCAATAGTCGCATCGGGCTTGACCCGGCCGAAGATCGTGGGCTTGACGTAGTAGCCCTTGGGCAGGCCTTCGGGTGCGTCCGCGCCGCCGCAGAGCAGTTCCGCGCCCCCCTCTATGCCTTTCTTGATGTAGCCGCGCACGCGCTCGCGCTGCAGTTCGGACACCAGCGGTCCGAGCTTGGCCGTCCCGCCGAGGGGATCGCCGACGCTGAAGCCTTGCGCCAGCTCGACCGCGATTTGCGCCGCCTCTGCGTATTTGCCCTCGGGCACCAGCAGGCGCGTGTGCGCGGAACAGGTCTGGCCCGAATTCAGGAAACAGGCGTTGACCGTGCCTTTCACCGCCGCGGCGAGATCGGCGTCTTCGAGCACGAGCGCAGCCGATTTGCCGCCGAGTTCGAGCGCCACGCGCTTCACCGTGGCCGAGGCGAGTTCGGATACGCGCTTGCCGGCGCGGGTGGAGCCGGTGAAGGACACCATGTCCACGTCCGGGTGCGTCGCCATCGCTTCGCCTACCACCGGGCCGTAGCCCGTGATCAGGTTGAATACGCCCGCGGGCAGGCCGGCGGCGTGGATGATTTCAGCGAGCACGAAGGCGTTGAGCGGCGCGACCTCCGACGGCTTGAGCACCACGCTGCAGCCGGCGGCGAGCGCCGCTGCGACTTTGGCCGCGATCTGGTGCAAGGGATAGTTCCAGGGCGTGATCGCCGCGACTACGCCTACCGGCTCGCGCAGCACGAGCGAATTGCCGACCTTCTCCTCGAAGGCGAAGCTGCCCAGCATCTTGGCGTACAGGCCGAAGGTGGCGGTGGGCGAGCCGGCCTGGATCATGGTGGCGAGCTTGAGCGGCATGCCCACTTCGCCCGCGATCAGGCGGCCGATCTCCTCCATGCGTGCCTTCAGTCCCTCATGGATTTTCTGCAGGAACGCGGCGCGCTCGGCTGCGGGCGTCGCGGCCCAGCCGTCGAACGCGGCGCGCGCCGCCGCGACCGCGGCGTCGACGTCGGCGGGGGTGCCCTCGGGAACGCGCCCCATGACCTCCTCGGTCGAGGCGTTGATCACATCGATGAACTTGCTGCCTTTGGCTGCAGTCCATTTACCGTTGATATAAAACTGGTCGCGAGCTTGCATGCAGGTTTCCGTCGAATAGAGAAGGGGGGGAAAAGCGATTTTAGCCGAT
>JAJZUN010000386.1 GCA_021848555.1 Pseudomonadota bacterium
AATTGATTTGGATGCGAAGACACTGCACGCGCGCATTTCGCGAACGGCGATGCTACCAATTTCACAATGAGAAAGGCCTTGGGGTATACCCGGATATCAGTGTGCCCCGATGCGGACGGACGTCACGCAAGTTACGAAACGGGCAAGGAATTAGGGCAAGCCGAGGCTGAGGCGTTTCTAGGGCCCAGGCACGCCTGGGGGCCATTTTCCCGCGCAGTACCTGACCCTAAGTGAGTTCTTACTTCGATGCGTCGGCGACGATGCCATCGAGCAGATCGGCTACCGGTTTGAGCGCCGCGCTGCGGGGGTATTTGCGGTGGGCGAGGTAGACCACGCCGGGTTTTCCCGGCAGGGTATAGATCGCGATGGTGTAGGGGCAATAGACCAGGTTGTGCGGATCGGCTTCCATCATCGCGCGCGACACGGTCGCGCTGCAGAATTCGACAACCTCGGCCTGGTCGTAGATGCGTTTCGTCTTCCCCAGGTCGCGCCCGGTGCGCTCGAGCATGTCGCCGACGTGGGAGGTGGAATTGATGACCAGCCCGCGCTGTTCGATTGCCGTGACCAGATCGTCCTTGACGTCGGCGAAGCTTCCTTTCGCTGCGACTACGCTCGCGCCTTCGTCAGCGGCCGCGGGCAGTACGAGCAGCAGTCCCAGCAACAGCGCGATCAATCGCGTCATCGTCATCTCCAGGATGGTGGCAATGCAAGAATGCTAGGTGCGCCCCAGGCAACTGGCAAGCAGGCCTCGCGGGGCGGGACTAGGAGCCCATCAAAGAACCGGCTGGGATCCGGGCGGGTCGGCCCCGCCCGGCGCGTGCGGCTACGGCCGGATGTAGGCCCAGCCTTCTTTTTGTCGTTTCATGAGTTCGATTACGCCGCCAGGGACGTAACCAATGCTCTTGAGCATATCGTCCTTGCTCAGTTTCTGTGCGTGCATGGTGGTTTCGCAGGCGACGATCTTGGAGCCGTTGGCGGCAGCATCGTTGACGCGGTTGCCTACCGGGGACTCCATCTTGAGCATGCCGATCCCCGGGCCGTAGACGACGAGTTCCACATCGACTTTATCCTTGCCCAGGGCATCCTGTACGTTCTTTATGTTGTTCAACGCGAGGTTCCATTTTTGCGGATCGCCGTCGGAGACCTGGAACACCACTCTTTCCTTCTTGACCGCTTTGTGGACCACGGCCTTTGCCTTCGGTTGCGCGTCGGCGGCGGCATAGCTGTGTCCGGGAAAGGCCAGCGCGAAGCAAACGGCCAATGCGGCGGAGAGGAAAAGTGCATTACTGCTGATGCTGCGGGCATGCTGCGTCTGAATGCTGGACTGCATGGGTGCCTCCTTCTGTGGAATGGAAAGTCTGCGTCTGCGCGCAGTGGTTCTGGTGAAACAAATCCTAGCTTGCGACCAGCATGGTACCTGCAGTCCATGCGCCAGTCATGAAACGTTTTTATGAATCCCTCAGCCAAACTTGTAGCGTCGCGGGCCCGGGCTAGGACGCGTGCAGCGCGCGCAGTTCCGTGTTGGCGTAGCGCAGGCGGCTGGCCAGCGTGCTGGCGAGGCCTTCCATCAGTTTCAGCGATGCCTTCTTATGTTCGTCAGCGAAGGCATCGAAGGTCTTGCGCGACAGGACGAAGAGGTCAAGGTCGGTGAAGGCGACGGCATCGGCTGAACGGGCGTCGCCGTCGAGGAAGGCCATTTCACCGAAGAAGTCGCCGCGGCCGAAGCTGCTGACGTGGTGGGCTTTGCCGCCGGCAAGCGTGAGCATGATGCGTACCGACCCCTTGCGGATCAGGAACAGTTCGTCGCCCGCATCGCCGCGGGTGAATATCTTTTCGCCGGCTTTGAAGGAGCGTTTGTCGAGGCGCAGTTCGAGCGCCGCCAGGGTCTCTTCCTTGCGCCCCTTGAACAGTCCGAGCTCGTTCAGGTCGAGCAGCTTCTCCTCGGCGCGCTCAAGCGCGGCTTCCTTGAGTATCCGGTTTTCAACCCACTCCTGCGCGCCGTCGAGTTCGTCGAATATCCTGGCCGCGCTCTTGTACGGCGCCAGGCCCATCTGGTCGATGTACTGCTGCATGTCGCGCCCCGAGGGCAGGCTGTGCGGCAGATGCGCAAACACGAGAAAGCCTCCCTTTTCGGCCATCATGTCGCGAATCTGCTCCAGCATGTGTGCAGCGGTCACGTCGATCGTCTGTACGCGAGTCATGTCAAGCAGAATGTATTTGCGTGTCTTGATCTCGGGTTCGAGGCTCGTATACAGCTGATTGGCGGTGCCGAAGAACAGGCTGCCTTGCAACTCGAAGATCACCGCCTGATCACCGCGCTGCTCGAGTATCGTCATGTCATCGTGCAGGCGGATCTGCTTGGAAAAGGACTGGTTGCCGTAGACCTTGCGCCGCACGACCTGGCCGCCGATCTGTTCGCGGATGAACAAGACGATCGCGAGCACTATGCCGGTGGCGGATGCTGGGATCAGGCCGACCGTCAGCGCTACCGTGACCACGGCGAGAATGACGATGAAATCGAAGAACGTGCTCCTGGATTTCAGGAACTGGAAGCTGTGGCGGTCGATCATGCGTACGCCGACGATGATCAAAATGGCCGCCAGCGCCGCGACCGGGACCCAGGCGATCAGACTGCCGAGCGCGAGGAAGGCGATCAGCGCCAGTACGCCTTCCATGACGCCGGACAGGCGGCTCACGGCGCCGCTGGACATATTGACCATGGTGGCACCCATCTGGCCGGCGCCGGGCATGCCGCCGATCAGGCCGGCGGTGAGGTTACCCAGGCCTTGGCCGAACAGCTCGCGGTTCGAATCGTGGCGCGAACGCGTCAGCGCATCCAGCACGACACAGGTTTTGAGGGTATCGATAGACAGCAACACGGCCAAGGTCAGGGCCGGCACCAACAGATTCCGGAGGTCGCGCAGGCCCATGCCTTGCACTCCCTGCCAGCGTGCGGCCATGCCCTCGATGAAGCCGCCGCCGCTGCCGCCCATGGCCCCGATCACCAGTGGATTCTTGTCGAGCACGAGCATTGCCGGGTCGATCAACGACAAGCCGAAATAGCTTGCGGTTCCCGCCAACAGCGCCAGGATGGCGGCCGGCACCACCTTGGTGACACGCGGAGCCAGCACCATCACGGCGATGGTGACGATGCCGACGATGATGCTTTGCCACAACCATGTGGCCGGTGTCGTAAGCGCATGCCAGAGGGTGGTTCCGGTAGGCGCGCCGAGGAATTTGGGCACCTGGCTGCCGATGATGATCAGCCCGACGCCGGAAAGGTAGCCGCTGACCACGGGGTAAGGCATGTACTTGATCAGCCCGCCCAAGCCGACGAAGCCGAATATCATCTGCAATATGCCGGTCATCAGCGCCAAAACGACCAGCAGCAGGAGAATCGTCGCAACCGGCGTTCCCTGCGCCGCCTGCTGGATGGCGAAGGCCGAGAGTACGGCCGCCGCCGGCGCACAGGGTGCAGTGATCAGGCGCTGGGTGCCGCCGGCGACGGAGGCGACGAGGCCTAGGGCGGTGGTGCCGAGGATGCCGGCCAAAGCTCCGTAGGCCGCGTAGGAACCGCCGAGTGAAGCATAGACAGTGACGCCGAAGGCGATGGCCGATGGCAGCGCGACCAGCATTGCAGCCAACCCGCCCCAGAAGTCGCCTGCCAAGTTGCCGGGTTTCTCGATCTTCACGGTCAACCCCTGTTGATCAGCATGCAGTCTCGACCGAAATCGGCCCCGACAATTTGATTATCATCAAGTGCGCGCGGGAACATTGCGATCATAGAACATGCCGGGTTTGCTTGCAGCGCTATCGGCGCGCCGGGTGTAGGATTGCAGCGCGAAAATACGCCGTGCGCGCCGGCGCGACAGGTGTGCCGGTTTTTTGGGATTCCGATGACCGAGAACCGTCCCTGGCTGCGCTTTTACGGCAAGCTGCCGCACAGCCTGAGCTATCCCGAGGTGACGTTGTACGAGGCCGTGGCCGCAACGGCTGCGCGCGTGCCCGACGCTATCGCCTGGGACTTTCTCGACACCACGTC
>JAJZUN010000387.1 GCA_021848555.1 Pseudomonadota bacterium
TTATTCGATCTGCGGATTATGCGCCAGGTCGCCACCGCCTGCGTACCCGCCCCGGAGGCAGGGTCAGGTCGGGAATCTGGTCGCGCCGGCCGCGAACGCGGCTGAAGCCAGCCAGCCGGACTGTCCTGTCCGCAGTCTATTTCGCGGAAATCGGCAGCGACTTTGACTTTGATCAAACTGCGCGCCCGGGCCGGCGTTAAATTGACTTACCCTTTTGCTGATTTCCTCCCATCCTTCTGGGCAAAAGGGATCTTGCGGGCACTCGATATTCTAAATTCGAGTGTCCGTTTTTCTTTTCTGGCGCGGTTTTCCTGTTAGAATCCCGGCAGATGGCGGCTTGATTTTCATCAACATTGTTTCCCCGGCTCGGCGCTATGGTTCAGACATGGCGCTGAGACGTGGAAGTTGATTGCGTGGCGCCACGGGTAGCTCGCGCCAGCCCCCATCGGCGAATCGAGCGGCTTGCAACGGGCGGATTCCCGGCGGATCAGCGGCACCGGGCGCCGGCCACGCAAATGAAAGGAATCACCATGGGCTACAAGACGATCCTGGTTCACATCGACAGCGGCAAGCGCTGCGCCACGCGCGTGGAAGCCGCGATCCGGCTGGCGCAGCAGCACGATGCCCATTTGGTGGCGCTGCATGCGGTCGCGCCGTTTGAACCGCCGGATTATGTGCTGGCCGACGTCGGGCCGGCGATAGTCGAGGCCAACAGAAAAGCGATGGCAGCCGAGTTGGCGCGCAGCGAAGTCGAGTTCACGCGGCAGACGTCGGCGGCAAGCCTGAGGAATGTCGAGTGGCGCACTGCCATCGATGATCCGGTGGATGCGATGACCCTGCATGCGCGCTATGCGGACCTGGTCGTCATCGGGCAGACCGATGCTTCAGAGGACACGAATATCGCCGCCGATTTTCCGGAGCGGCTGGTGCTCGCCGCCGGGCGCCCGGTGCTGATCATTCCGAGCGTCGGCAGTTTTCCGGTGATCGGCAAGCGCATACTCGTGGCATGGAATCCGAGCCGCGAAGCCACTCGGGCGATCACCGACTCGATCCCGCTGCTGCGGCTCGCCAGCAGCGTGCATGTCATGGCGGTCAATCCGAAGAGCGGCGAGCATGGAAAAGTGCCGGGCGCCGATATTGGCCTGTATCTCGCGCGCCACGGCGTGCGCGTGGAAGTGAAATCCGATCAAGGCGCGGAGATAGACGTGGGGAACGAACTGCTGTCGCGTGCGGCGGATCTGGACGTCGATCTCATCGTCATGGGCGGATACGGCCACTCGCGGCTGAAGGAATGGGTGCTGGGCGGCGCGACTCGCACCATCCTCGAATCGATGACGGCGCCGGTCCTGATGTCACACTAGTGCCGGACGGAAATCGCCGGTGGGTCGCGGTCCGGGTCCGCGGGGTCACGCGATTTGCCGCCCGGGATGGGCGCGGCGCGTCTGCGCGGGCGCGACCGGCGCCTATCGGAAAAGCCTCATCCTGTGCGAAAATAATGGCGCTTGAACCGTCGGCGTGGCGTTGCCGGTATCTCGCCTGTATCAGGGACAACCCAGGATTCGCTAATTACCAGAGGCGTCATCATGAATACCAATAAGTACATCTATGCGTTCGAAGAGGGCGACGGCAAGAACAAGATCCTGCTGGGCGGCAAAGGCGCCGGCCTGTGCGAGATGACGCAGATCGGCCTGAATGTTCCGCCGGGCTTCACCGTGACCACCGAGGCCTGCCTCGCGTATCTCGAATCGAACCGGCTGCCCGATGGCCTGATGGAGGACATCAAGGGCCACATGGCGGCGCTGGAGAAGAAGACAGGGAAGAGTTTCGGCGGCAGCAAGAATCCTCTGCTGGTTTCGGTGCGTTCTGGATCCGCGATGTCCATGCCGGGGATGATGGACACCATACTTAACCTCGGCCTCAACGAGACTTCGCTGCAGGGCCTGATCAAGCAGACCGCGAATCCGCGCTTTGGCTACGATGCCTACCGCCGCTTCATCCAGCTGTTCGGAAAAATTGCGCTGAACATCGACGACGAGCATTTCGACGAGAAAATGGCCGCGCTCAAACGCAAGCACAATGCGCGCCTGGATCTGGACCTGTCCGCCGAGCACCTGAAGGAGCTTGCCGGGGAATTTCTCGAGATCGTCAAGCGCCATACCGGCAAGCCGTTTCCGCAGGATCCCTACGAGCAGCTCGAAATTTCGGTGGGCGCGGTATTCCGCTCCTGGATGGGCAAGCGCGCGGTCGACTACCGCAAGCAGTTCAAGATAACGAAAGACCAAGCCAACGGCACCGCAGTCAGCGTTTGTACCATGGTGTTCGGCAACATGGGCGCCGATTCGGGCACCGGGGTGGGCTTCACCCGCAATCCGGGTACCGGCGAGAACGTGATCTTCGGCGAATATCTGACCAATGCCCAGGGCGAAGACGTGGTGGCGGGCATACGCACGCCCAAGCCCATTGCCGAGATGGAACAGGAGATGCCGGAGATCTACCGCCAGTTGGTGGAGCTGCA
Organism: Pseudomonadota bacterium; assembly: GCA_021848555.1. The sequence goes on from JAJZUN010000387.1 coordinate 2,516, forward strand.
CAACCGGCTGGAGTCGCATTACCACGAGGTGCAGGATTTCGAATTCACCATCGAGAAGGGCACGCTGTACTGCCTGCAGACCCGCAACGGCAAGATGAACGCCCGCGGCATGGTGCGCAGTTCGGTGGAAATGTTCAACGAAGGGCTGATCTCCAAGGAAAGAGCGCTGCTGCGCATCGAGCCGCCGATGCTGGAACAGCTGCTGGTGCCGCAATTGTCGCCGAACTTCCGCGGCAAGTCGCTGGCGCAGGGCCTGCCCGCCTCGCCGGGCGCGGCCTCGGGCAAGATCGTGTTCGATGCCAATACGGCCGAGGCGCGCGGCAACGCCGGCGAGAAAGTGATCCTGGTGCGCGAGGAAACCAAGCCTGACGACATCCACGGCTTTTTCAAGGCGCAGGGGATACTCACCAGCCGCGGCGGCAAGACCTCGCACGCTGCAGTGGTCGCGCGCGGCATGGGCAAGCCCTGCGTTTCCGGCTGCGAGCAGATCGTCATCAACGACAAGGCGCGCAGCGCCATGATCGGTGAGACCACCCTGCACGAGGGCGACGTGATTACCATCGATGGCGGCACCGGCCACGTGTACGCCGGCGAAGTGCCGACCGTGGAGGCCGAATTTTCCGAGGAAATGGCCACGCTGCTGGCCTGGGCGGACCAGGTTGCGACGCTGAAGGTGATGGCCAATGCCGACACGCCCGAGGACGCGATCCGCGCGCGGGAGTTCGGTGCCATGGGGATAGGCCTGGTCCGCACCGAACGCATGTTCAACAGCACCGACCGCCTGCCCATCATGCAGGAAATGATCCTGGCGGAGACGGTGGAACAGCGCCAGGCGGCGCTCGACCGGCTGCTGCCGATCCAGCGCTCGGATTTCAAGGGGATTTTCAAGGCGATGAAAGGCCTCCCGGTCACGATACGCCTGCTCGATCCGCCGATGCACGAATTCCTTCCGACCGCGGCGCAGCTCGAACTGGAGATCGCCCAGCTGCACCATCTGCGCGACACCATCAAGGGCCTGGAGGAGATGCCGGAGACGCTGAAACTGCTCAATCCGCGGCTCTACCAGCAATATGCCGACGGCCTGACCAAGCTCATGGGCGGGCTGACCAACTTCAAGGAATCGCACCTGGAAGAAGACGTGATTCTGAAGAAGGAGATTACCCTCAAGAAAGTGCGCGCCCTGGCCGAGGTCAATCCCATGCTGGGTCACCGCGGGGTGCGGCTGGGGATCACGTTTCCGGAAATCTACCAGATGCAGATCCAGGCGATACTCGAAGCGGCCGCCCTGTGCGCACGGGAAGGGATCGAAATCTATCCCGAAATCATGGTGCCGCAGGTCGCCACGGTGGAAGAGCTGCTGCGCATCCACAGCAAGGTGCAACGCGTGCACAAGGTGGTCGAGCTGACCCATGGCATCAATGTCAAGTTCAAGTTCGGTTCCATGCTGGAGGTGGTGCGCGGTTGCCTGCGCGCCGGCCGCATGGCGCAGGACGCCGAGTTTTTCTCCTTCGGCACCAACGA
>JAJZUN010000388.1 GCA_021848555.1 Pseudomonadota bacterium
CGATCATGCCCAACATCACCTCAGGCAACACGAATTCGCCGACGCTGATGATTGCGGAGCGCGGCGCGACGATGGTGCTGGGCAACCGGGCGTAGTTTCCGGAATCAGATCATCAGATCTTGCTGCTTGATTTTCCTGTTCGCCGCAAGCCGTCGGATCCCGCAACCGGCCTCCTCTACGAAGAACGCTTGCCTATCGCCTCGAGTATGCCGCGCATCAGCGCCAGCGGCGTCGGCGGGCAGCCGCGGATGACGGCGTCGACCGGGATCACGTTCGCCACCGCGCCGCAGGAGGCGTAGCTCGCACCGAACTCGCCGCCGTTGGCGCCGCATTCGCCGACCGCAATCACCAGCCTCGGCTCCGGCGTGGCGTCGTAAGTGCGGCGCAGCGCCACTTCCATGTGGCGCGAGACGGGGCCGGTCACGAGCAGCAGGTCGGCGTGGCGCGGGCTGGCGACGAAATGCACGCCATAGCGCTCGATGCCGTAGTACGGATTGTTGAGCGCATGGATTTCGAGTTCGCAGCCGTTGCAGGAGCCCGCGTCCACTTCGCGGATGGCGAGGCTGCCGCCGAACTGCTCGCCGATGCCCGCCTTCAGCTGCTCGCCGATTTCGGAGAGCGCCGGTTCGGCTATCTTGGGCAGCGGCTCGGTGACGATGCCGATGCGCTGGATTTTTCCGAGGATGCGCAGCATGATCTACAGGTCCTGCCCCGAGTACGAGCCGTTCACCGACTTGTTGCACACCGGGAAGTCGGGAACGATGTTGTCGTGGATCAACAGCTCGAGTGCCGGCCAGGTGGTCCATGACGGATCGCGCGGGAAAAAGCGCGCGATCCGTCCGTCTGCGCCGAAGCGCACGAAACTCAGGATCTCTCCGCGCCAGCCCTCGACCAGTCCCAGGCCTTCGGCGCCGGCCGCTGGATGCTTCCAGCCGGCCCGGACCGGCCCCGCGGGCAGCGCGGCGAGCAGCGCCTCGATCAGATCGAATGGAGGGGGTGATTTCCTCGAGCCGCGTGCGCGCGCGCGCGTTGACGTCGCCGTAGTGATGCAGCGGCACCTTGACTTTCATCTGGCCGTAGGGCGGGTAAGGCGCATCGCGCCGCACATCCAGATCCATGCCCGATGCGCGGCCGACGTAACCGACGCAACCGAGCGCCTTCGCGTATTCAGGCGTGAGCACGCCGGTGCCGCGCACCCGGTCCGCGACCGAGGGCAGGTCGTTGATGATGGCCATCAGCCTGGTTATCTGCTTGCGCAAAATGCCGGCTTCGTCGCGCATCGCGGCGATGAAGCGCTGATCCAGGTCCGCCGCCACGCCGCCGGGGACGACGCAATCCATCATGAAGCGGTGGCCGAAGGCCTCGCGCGAGAGCCGCTGCCACGCCTCGCGCAGCCGCGCGAACTGGTAGAAACCGAAGGCGAAAGCGATGTCGTTGAGCATCGCGCCGACGTCGCCGACATGGTTGGCGACGCGCTCGCGCTCGCACATCAGGGCGCGCAGCCAAACGGCGCGCGGCGGCACCTCCAGGCCGGCCGCCTGCTCCATCGCCATGCACGCGGCCCAGGCGTGCGCGACGGTGGAGTCGCCCGAGACGCGCCCGGCCAGCCGCGCGAGGCCCGCGGCATCGCGGCCCTCGGCGATTTTCTCGACGCCCTTGTGGGTGTAGCCGAGGCGCTCTTCGAGCTTGAGCACGGTCTCGCCCACCGCCTGAAAGCGAAAGTGCCCGGGTTCGATAATGCCGGCGTGCACCGGCCCGACCGGTATTTCGTAGACGCCGCTGCCCTGGGCGAGCAGAAAGCCGTACTGGTGGTCGGCCGGAGTCTCGGCCTGCGGCCGGCCGGCCGCGGGGAATTCCCGGCGCAGCGGAAACTCGGAATCTTGCCACGCCTGATGGCGCGTCCAGCGGCGTGCGTCCGGGTGGTCGGAGAAGACTACGCCCAGCAGGTCCCGCATGTGGCGCTCGGGACGGTCGGCGCCGGGATAGGAAACGGTATGCGATGCCAGCGCAGGCGCGGCGCGGGGAACCGCCGTGCGCGCGACCAGGTAGGCGCCGGCTTTCTCGAAACAGGCGTTGACGCGTATCGACTCGCTTCCCGCCGCGCCCAGTTCCTCGCCCCAGCCCGCGACCCAGCGGCATCCCCAGGCCTTCGCCTCGGCGCCGAGCCTGCCCCAGTCCTCGGGCCGAACCAGGATGAGTTGCGCCGGCGCGAGCCCAGGCGAGGCCTGCGCCTCGACCTGCAGGCCGGCGTCCGCGAGGCGGACCAGGAACGCGGCGAGCCGGTCCCGCGGCGTCATAGCGGCGAAGCCCCCGCGATGAGTATCGTGGCCTGCTCGAACCAGCGCGACAGGAAGCCGGGAATCGCCAGCCCCAGCCAAAGCACCAGGACCAGATGCACCACCACCGGCAGCATATTCGCCTCGACCGGCTTCTGCCCCGGCGGCGGCTCGCCGAACACCATCCTTTGCATGTGACGAAACAGCCCGGCGAAAGCCACGCCGAAGCCGGCAAGCAGCGGTATCGTCAGCCACGGCCAGGCCTTCATCGTGGCCATCAGCAGCAGAAATTCGCTGATGAATACGCCGAACGGCGGGAACCCGGCGATCGCCACCGTGCCGAGCAGCAGCCCCCAGCCGATCGCGGGCTGGGTGCGGATGAGGCCGCGAATGTGATCGATGCGCTGCGTGCCCGCGAGCTGGCAGGCATGGCCCACGGTGACAAAAATCGCCGACTTGGTGAGCGAATGCACCGTCATGTGCAACAGCGCGCCGAACGTGGCGAGCGGTCCGCCCACGCCGAAACCGAAGGTGATCAGCCCCATATGCTCGATGGAGGAGTAGCTGAACATGCGCTTGACGTCGTGCTGGCGGTGCAGGAACAGTCCCGCGACGGTAAACGACAGCAGGCCGAAGCCCATCATCAGGTGGCCGGCGAGGTTGGTATGCAGCGAGGCATCGACCAGCATTTTGACGCGCACCAGGGCGTACAGCGCGACGTTGAGCAGCAGTCCGGAGAGCACCGCGGACATCGGCGTCGGGCCCTCGGAGTGCGCGTCCGGCAGCCAGTTGTGCAGCGGCACCAGGCCCACCTTGGTGCCGTAGCCGACCAGCAGGAAGACGAAAGCCAGGGTGATCACCGCCGGGTCCAGACCGCCCCCCGCCGCGCCGTGCAGCACGGTCCACAGCAGCGTGTCGTCGCGGCCACCGCCGAGCTTGCTCTCCGCGGCGAAATAAATCAGCACCGTTCCGAACAGCGCCTGGGCAATGCCGACGCCGCAGAGGATGAAGTATTTCCACGCCGCCTCGATCGCCTCCGGCGTACGGTACAGCGACACCAGCAGCACGGTAGTCAGCGTGGCCAGCTCCATCGCCACCCACAGCACGCCGAGGTTGTTGGTCGACAGCGCGAGCAGCATCGCAAACAGGAAGCACTGGTACATCGCGTGGTACAGGCGCAGGCGCCGGTCGGTGACGCGCCCGCGCTCGACTTCGTGGCGCATATAGGGGCGCGAAAAGATCGATGTCGTCAGGCCGACAAATGCGGTCAATACGACAAGGTAGACGTTGAACGCGTCGATATAGAACATGCGGCTGGGGGAAAGCTGCGGCCCGTGCTCGAACACTTCCAGCGCCATGGCGAGCGCGGCGCCGAAGGTCACGCTGCCGACGGCCACGTTGATCCAGCCGGCTACCGGCCGGTGGCCGACGATCGCGAGCAGCAGGCCGCCCAGGAGCGGCACCAGCAGGGTGACTTCGAGCAGCGTCACGCGCGGCCTCCGGGAGCCGTCTCGCCGGCCGCATCGCGCAGCGGCATCGGCTGATTCGCCTCCGACAGGCGGTTGAACTGGCCGACGTTGAGCGAGCCGAACGAATCGCGCAGGTGAAAGAAGAACACGCCGAACAGGATGGAGGCGACCAAGATGTCGAAGGCGACGCCCAGCTCGACGATCAGCGGCATGCCGTAAGTCGATACCACGGCGGCGAAAAATATGCCGCTCTCCATCGACATGAAGCCGATCACCTGCGCCACCGCCGA
>JAJZUN010000389.1 GCA_021848555.1 Pseudomonadota bacterium
GTGACCACTCCGATGCCGCTGCCGCCGCCGTCCTTGAATTCGCCGAGAAAAGTGCGCATCTCGGTGCGCGTGAGCTTGTAACGCCCCGGATGGGCGAGCACCGCGACACCCCCGCCGGCCTTGATGTAGGCGAGGCCGTCCGCCAGGGTGGCCCACTGATGCGGAACGTAGCCCGGTTTGCCGCTGACCAGATAGTGCTGGAACGCGCTTTTCACGTCGCTGACATAGCGCTTTTCCGCCAGAAAGCGCGCGAAATGCGTGCGCCCGATGAGATTGGGATTGTCGACGTAGGCGTAAGCGCCTTCCAGGCTGCCCGGAATGCCCACGCGCGCCAGATCCGCGGCCATTTTCTTCGCGCGCTCGGCGCGGCCCTGGCGTATCGCCTGCAGGCCCAGGCGCAATTGCGCATTGCCCGGGTCGATGTTCAAGCCGACGATATGGATGGTGATTCCGCCCCAGCTGACCGATACCTCTACGCCGTCGATAAAGCGCAGGTCCAACGCCGCCGCCTGCGCGCGCGCTTCGGCCAGGCCGCAGATCTCGTCGTGGTCGGTCAGCGCGAGGACGTCGACGCCGTTGCCCGCGGCACGCCGCACCAATTCGGTCGGGGCGAGCAGGCCGTCGGATGCCGTGGAGTGGCAATGCAGGTCGTAGTTGGGCATGAGTTGCATCTGACTATCATTTTAACATGCCGCCCCCGCCGCCCCCGGGGGACCTGCCAAGCGCGCCTAAGTCCGGCGCAGAAACGACTCGATCAGCGCCGCCAGCTGTTCCGGCTGGTCGTGATGCAGCATGTGCCCGGCATCCGCAATGGTGTGCGCGCTCAAGCTGCGGAAGCAGGCCTTGCGTGCTTCATTGTCGCCGGCGTTGATGCGCATGCGCTCCATGGTCTTGGATTCGGCGCCGTCTATCCACAATACCGGCGCGGCCACATTGCGCCAGCACGCCATGGCCTCCTCCAACTGGTAGGCGACCGGATTGATCAGCTTGTGCGCCGGATCGCTGGCCAGCTCGACGCGTCCGGCCGCGTTTTCGCGGCCCCAGTGCTGCGCCAGGAACAGCGCGCGCGTTTCCGACAAGCGCGGATTGCCCGCGCGCATGCGCCCGGCCAGCTCGGCAAAATCCGCGTAGTCGCGAAATCCGGGCTTTTCCGCGAGCTGGTCCATCCATTTGGCGTAGCGCGCCGGCGCCTTGGCCGGCTCGGTACGGCTCATGCCGAAGCCTTCCAGGTTGACCAGATGCGCCACCCGCTCGGGGCGCACGCCCGCGTACATGCCGGCGATATTGCCGCCCATGCTGTGGCCGATCAGCGTGGCCGGCAGCTCCGGCTCGAAATGCGCCAGCAGCCGGTCCAGATCCCCCATGTAATCGGGGAACCAGTAGCAGTCGGCCGGGCCCCAGGCGGACAATCCGTAGCCGCGCCAGTCCGGGGCAATCACCTGCCAGTCGGCGCGCAAGGCATCGACCAGAAACTGGAACGAGGCGGACACATCCATCCAGCCGTGCAGCATGAACAGCCTGGGCCGGCCGGCCTCGCCCCACACGCGGCAGTGATAGCGCAAGCCGCGTATGTCGAGAAAAATGGATTTGCTGGCTTTCATTTTCGGCCGCCATGATAGCAGGTGACGGCTTCTGCTATCATTCCCGCGATTTCCTAGAGGCCATTTCAGAATTGCCGAAATGGCCCCTGATATAGGGGAGCACGAGGGGATATATCCCCTCGTTTTGAAATAAGCGCTTACAGGGAAAAAATATGGCCGTCTATTCGCTCGGCGAGCGCCGGGTCGAGGTGCAAGGCAGGGACTGGTATATCGCCGACAACGCCACGGTCATCGGCTCGGTGCTGATCGAGGACAAGGCGAGCATCTGGTTCAACGTGGTCGTTCGCGGCGACAACGACCTGATCACCATCGGCGAGGGCAGCAACGTGCAGGACAATTCGATGCTGCATACCGATGCGGGCATCAAGCTGGTGCTCGGCCGCAGCGTGTCCATCGGCCACATGGTCATGCTGCACGGATGCAGCATAGGCGACGGCAGCCTGGTCGGCATCGGGAGCGTCATCCTCAACCATGCGGTGATCGGGAAACACAGCCTGATCGGCGCCGGTTCGCTGATACCCGAGGGCAAGACCATACCGGACGGGGTGCTGGCGCTGGGCTCGCCGGCCAAGGTCGTGCGCGACCTGTCCCAGGCCGAGATCGGCAATCTGCAGAACATTGCCGACGGCTATATGCGCCGCGCGAAACTCTTCAGGCAGCAGTTGCAGCCGCAGCAGCTCTGAAACGGCTCGGGCTTGCTTTTCCCCAAGATCGCCGCTTGCGTGCGGACGGGTTCATCGTCCGCGCAAGCAAGAAGGCAATATTTACTTCGGCGTCAGTCGAATCGCCCCGTCCAGCCTGATCGTTTCGCCGTTCAGCATTTCGTTGACTATGATGTGCAATGCCAGGGCGGCGTACTCTGCAGGGCGGCCCAGTCGGGACGGGAACGGCACCAGCTTGCCGAGGGCGTCCTGCACGTCCTTGGGCATGCCCAGCAGCATCGGTGTTTCGAAAATTCCCGGCGCTATGGTCACTACACGGATGCCTGAACGCGACAGATCGCGGGCGATCGGCAGGGTCATGCCGACGATTCCGCCTTTGGAAGCCGAATAGGCGGCCTGGCCGATCTGGCCGTCGTATGCCGCCACCGACGCGGTGTTGACAATCACGCCGCGCTCGCCGGCGGCGTTGGGCTGGCCTTTGCTCATGGCATCGGCCGCGAGCCGTATCATGTTGAAGGTGCCGATCAGGTTGATGCTGATGACCCGGCTGAAACTGGCGAGCGCATGCGGCCCATCCTTGCCTACTGTCTTCTCGCCGATGGCGATGCCGGCGCAATTGATCAGGCTGTGCAGCCCGCCGAAATCCTTCAGCGCCAGAGCGATCGCGGCCTTGCCGTCGGCTTCGGCGGTGACATCGGTCCTGATGAATCGTGCCTGGCCCAGTTCCTTGGCCAGCGCATTGCCGGCATCGGCGTTGACGTCCGCGATGACGGCATTGCCGCCCGCCTGGACGATGGCGCGCGCGGTCGCCGCGCCCAAACCGGATGCGCCGCCGGTGACGACGAAAGTGCTGTTCTTGATTTCCATTTGAGCCTTCCTAGGTTACGAACAAAGATTTGGCCGCATGCCTGCTTCGGATAAACGCAGGTTGCGGAGTATTGCGAGCCTCAATCGGCCCGCGGGCGACTCGCGCCAAGGGCCGATACCGCGCCATCGATCGACGCGCGCCTGAAGCCTAGTGGTCTTCGATTCGCGGCGTGAGTTCTTCGGCCAGTTCGCCGGTGTCCGGGTCGACCCAATCGGAGATGCCGATCTCGGACTCCGCCTGTTCCACGCTCTCGCCGGGCTCGTAGTCCGAGTCCGCGCTGTACTGCATGTCTTCGACCGCTTCGAGCAGGGTCTGGAACGGGCCGGACTCCTTGCCGCTTTCCCTGGACTGCCAGTAGAAGCCGTCGGGACGCTCGACGACCCGTGCCTTGTCGTATTCGGGGGGTGTTTCCGGTATCACTTTTTTCATAGCCAACCTGGGCAATCAGATCCATAGTGGAAAAAATTCACGTCACTGTCCTACGCCTGAATCTTAGCTCAATTATACGTACTTGCAATCGCAGCGTATCAACTGAATCTATCATACGCGCTGCGCCAAATGCACGCCATGCTCGGCGCCGCGTGCCGTTTGACGGATATCAATACCCCCCGGCGCCGCATGCGATAGCTTGCGATTCAGGGCGGCATTTCCCGGTTCGCCGCAGGCGCTGCGCCTGGCGTGCAGTCGCGCTGGATGCTGCGCATCCTGCCATGGTTCGCGGTGCAAGCTCGATGACCACATTCAATCCCGACTCATCCACCCCATCCGGCGCCGACATCCAGGCCGGCGACACGCCGCTGGAACTGCGTTGTGCCGGCACCTGGGTATTGCAGGGAATTTCGCAGTTGGAGCCCAGGCTCGCCCGGCTGCCGCGGACCCGTCCCGGCGACATGACC
>JAJZUN010000390.1 GCA_021848555.1 Pseudomonadota bacterium
GCGCGACACCACGCGCGAATCGGTGATGATCCTGATGATCATCGCGGCCGCCGTGTTGTTCGGCTACATGCTCACTTCCCTTTATCTCACGCAGACGCTGGCGCAGGCGATTGCCGACATGCACGTCAACCGCTGGGTGCTGATGGCGATGATCAACGTGTTCCTGCTGATCTGCGGGTTCTTCATCCCGCCGGCCGCGGTGATCCTGATGACCGCACCCATTCTCTATCCGATCATCAAGTCGGCCGGATTCGACCCGGTCTGGTTCGGCGTGATCCTGACGATCAATATGGAAATCGGCCTGATCCATCCTCCGGTGGGCTTGAACATCTACATCGTCAGCTCAATCGCACCCGACGTTCCGGTCACGCGCATCATGTGGGGCACCATTCCCTATGTGCTGTGCATGATGCTGGCGATCGTGATCCTGTGCGTGTTCCCCGAAATCGCCACCTGGCTGCCTGACCACATGATGGGCGGCTCAAAATAGTGCCGCCGGTCTAGCGGCGCGCTTTTATCCACGTCCTAATTCGGAAAGCCTGACTCCATGCCTGGTCCCCTGTCGCACATTCGTGTTCTCGATCTCTCCCGCGTGCTGGCCGGCCCCTGGGCCGGCCAGAACCTGGCCGACCTCGGCGCCGAAGTCATCAAGGTCGAACGTCCCAGGTTCGGCGACGACTCGCGCACTTACGGCCCGCCCTGGATCAAGGACAGCGCAGGCCGCGACACCAAGGACTCGGCCTATTTCACCTCGGCCAACCGCGGCAAGAAATCAATCACGCTCAATATTTCCAAGCCCGAGGGGCAGGAACTCGTGCGCCAGCTGGCGCGCGTCTCCGACGTCCTGATTGAAAACTATAAGTTCGGCGACCTGGCGCGCTACGGCCTCGCTTACGACGACCTGAAGAGAATCAACCCGCGCCTGATCTACTGCTCGGTCACCGGCTTCGGCCAGACCGGGCCCTACCGCGAGCATCCCGGCTACGACTTCATGATCCAGGGCATGGGCGGGATGATGAGCGTCACCGGCGAACCCGACGGCGCACCGGGCGGAGGCCCGCAGCGGGCGGGCGTTCCGGTGGCCGACATCATCACCGGCATGTACGCCAGCATCGCGGTATGCGCGGCGATCGCCCACCGCGCCGAGACCGGCATCGGCCAGCATCTCGACCTGGCGCTGCTCGACTCGCAGATCGCGCTGCTCGCCTATCAGAACACCAATTACTTCGCCACCGGCTCACCGCCCAAGCGCATCGGCAACCTGCATCCGAACATCGTGCCCTACCAGCCGTTCAAGACCGCCGACGGCGACGTGATCCTTGCCTGCGGCAACGACAACCTGTTCCGCAAGTTCTGCGAAGCAGCCGGATGCGCCGAGCTCGCCGACGATGCGCGCTTCGCCGGCAACGGCAAGCGCGTGGAGAACCGCGCTGAACTCACGCGCCTGCTGCAGGCGGTGTTCGCCAAACGCCCCACGCGCGAGTGGGTGGAAATCCTGGAGGCGGCGGGCGTGCCCAACGGCCCGATCAACGACGTGGCGCAGGTGTTCGAGGAACCGCAGGTGAAAGCGCGCGGCATCAGGGTCGAGCTCGACCATCCGGTCGCGGGCAAGCTGCCGACGGTGGCGAGCCCGATGCGCTTTTCGGCGACGCCGGTCGAATACAAGCTTGCCCCGCCGGTACTCGGCCAGCACACCGAGGAAGTGCTGCGCGGCCTGCTGCAGCTGGACGATGCCGCCATGGCCAAGCTGAGAGCCGACGGCACGATCTAACGCCGGCCAGGCGGCGGTCCCGGCGCCGTTCTGTCGTTGTGTCAAGGACCGCGTGCTACCAGAGGCCAAGCAGCATTTTCGCCGCCAGTGCGTAGAGCAGCAGCGCGAACGCCTGTTTCAAGTGTCTGGTCGGGAGCCGGTGCGCGGCAGCCGCGCCCAGGGGCGCCGTCAATACGCTGGCGAAAGTGATTCCAAGCATCGCGGGCAGATAGACGTAGCCGATGCTGTACGGCGGCAGGCCAACCTGCCCCCAGCCGGCGACGATGAAGCCGACGCTGCCGGCAAGCGCAATCGGAAAACCGACGATCGCCGCCGTTCCTATGGCCTGCAGCATGGGCACGTTGCAGTACAGCGCGAAGGGAATGGTCATGAATGCCCCGCCCATGGCCGCCAGGGAGGAAACGAAGCCGATCACCAGGCCGACCAGCATCGCTCCAGGCGCTCCGGGCAGTTGGCGCGCGGGTTTGGGCTTGCGGTCGATCAGGATATTGGTCGCGGCGAAAAATACGACTACGGTAAACGCGGCGGCGAACGTCTGCGTGGAAATCCAGACGGTGAGGTTGGACCCGAGCAGGCCGCCGATAAGGATGCCAGGGGTCAGCGACCGGGCCAGATCCCAGCGCACCGCGCCGCGGACAGCGTGGGCGCGCATGCTCGAGACCGAGGTGAACAGGATGCTCGCCATGCCGGTGCCCACCGCGAGGTGCATGATCTGCGCCTTGGGCAGCCCCTGGGCTTCGAACAGCATCACCAGCAAGGGCACGATGATGGCACCGCCGCCTATGCCCAGCAGGCCGGCAAAGAAACCCACTGCCGCGCCGATCGCGGCATAGCCCAGCCACCATTCCATCCTTTATCCCGCTCCGTCGAGCAGCAGCTCGGCAACTTCGACAAAGCCCTCGCCGCTGCGCTGCCGGGTTACATAGGCCGGCGTTGCGGTAAGTCGCGCGCCGAAATCGGCGACATTGGCCACGCCGACGGAATTGGAGAAGAACCGGAACATGGGCGCATCGTTGGGCGAGTCGCCGACGAACAGGTAGCCGGCCTCCTCGCGCGCCAGATCGATGCCGTAGCGCTCCTGCATCAGGGTGCGCGTCATGCCGAGCTTGTCATAGTCGCCGAACCAGCCGTTGACGTGGATCGAGCTGATCTTGGCGGTCATGCCGGCCGCGCGCATCAGCGCGACGATCCGGTCCACCTGCGCAAACGGCAGGCGCGGCACATCCTCGCAGAAATCGATCGCCAGGTCGGCCTCGCGGTAGTGCTGGTCGGAAGCCGGTGCGCAGCCCGGCACTTCGCGCAGGATGCGCTCGCGCACCGCATTCAGCCTGTCGCGGTTGGCGGCGCGCGTCGGCGCGTCGAACAAGAAGTGTTGCGCCAGCTTTTTGCGCGCGCCGTCGTAATAGAAATAGAATGCGCCGTTCTCGCCAACCACCGCATCCACCGGCCACATGCGCGCGATGTGGTCGCACCAGCCGGCGGGCCGGCCGGTGATCGGGATCACCAATTTTCCGCCGGAGCGCAGCCGTTCCAGCGCCGCATACGCGCGCGCGGTGAGCTTGCCTTCGCTGGTAAGCGTGTCGTCGATATCGCAGAACACGCCGCGGATAGCGTTCACGGCGGCGGCCGGCATCAGCGCCAGCGGCTTCATCGCCCGCCCGCCATGCGTTCGGCGACGCGGCGGCGCTGCGCCGCGTTCATATGCAGGCCGCATTTCGTGCGCCGCCACAGCACGTCTTCCCCGGTGCGCGCCCATTCGTGCTCGGCGAGATACGCGAGCTCGCGCTCGTACAGCCCCCCGCCGAAGTGCTCGCCCAGCTCGGCTTCGCTGCGCGCGTCGCCGAGAATCTTCTCGCTCAGCGTGCCGTGGCGGCGCAGCAATCGGGCCAGCCAGTGAGGGTCCAGCCCGGAATGGCGCGCGCGAAACGCGCCCAGTACCTCTGAAAAATCGCGCCCGCCGAAATCGCCGCCCGGCAGCGCCTCGGTGTGCGTCCAGGGCCGGTGCGGCGGGATCCAGCGCGCGAGCCGGTCCATCACCTGCTCGGCCAGTTTGCGGTAGGTGGTGATCTTGCCGCCGAAAATCGACAACAGCGGCGGGCCCTGTTCGTCGAGCAACAGCACGTAGTCGCGGGTGATGGCCGAGGGATCCGCCTTGCCGTCGTCGTACAGCGGCCGCACGCCGCTGTAGCTCCAGACCACCTGTTCCGCGGTGATCGCGCGCGCGCTGTAGCGGCTCGCCGCCGCGCACAGGTAGC
>JAJZUN010000391.1 GCA_021848555.1 Pseudomonadota bacterium
CGACAGCGCGTCCAGTTCCTCGGTGACGCGCATCACGCCGAGTTGTGCGGTGATGGCCGAGCCCGAGCGTCCCGCCACCAGCACCGCGGCGATCACCGGACCGAGCTCGCGGATAATGCCCATGCCGAGCAGGTTGATGATGAATATGTTGGCGCCGAACGCTTTCAACTGCTCGGCCGAAAGATAAGACAGCACCACGCCGATCAGAAAACCGACCAGGGCGGTGATCCCGAGCGCCTGCGTGCCGACGCGGAACACGCTGGCTGAAATTTCGCGCCAGGGCCCGCGCAGCGGATGGCGCACCAGCACCAGCGAGTCGAGCAGTATCTGCCCGATCAGTTGCACCATGCCGAGCAGATGGTCGATCGTGTGCAGCACCCGCGCGCCCAGTCCGCGCGCGAGGCCCAGAGGATCGAATGGCGGTTTGGGTGCCGTGGCGGCGGCGGAATCCAGATTGGAAAAGAACAGCTCGTGTCCTTGCGCCAGGTCGAGCCGGGTCGGCCGGCGCTTGCCCCATGCCTGCCAGATCAGCAGTGCGCCGATGTGGTCCAGTCGCTGGATGCGCGTCAGGTCCCAATGCCGGCTGGAATCGGCGGCAAGCGCCTTTAACTGCGACTTGAGGGTTCGGGCGCGCGTCTCGAGCGCGCGGATGTCCCACGCACCTGACAATGCCGCCGCAGGCGCGCCGTCCGCGGCGCGGGACTGCGCAATTTCCGGATCGAGAACAGCTGGCGCGGATGCCTGTTGCATATTGTTGGTTATCGTCGCGGCGTGGCGCTGCGCCGTCAGTCCCTGAGCGAGACAGGCAAGCTACCAGCTTTGCCCTGATTTATCAATGCAAAGCCCGCGCCCGGCCCGGAATTACCATGCGGGCACGGCATGTAGTACGATGCCGTTTGAGCGCAAGTTTCGATGGGACGCGATACCGGAAATCCAGGCTGGCGCGCGGGACGAAACCTGAGAAAAACACCATGAAGTTTCTGATCGTAGACGACGACCCGATCATCCTGCAGCTGATGAAAGCGGTGCTGGAGGAGGCCGGGCACAGCGTGATGCCCTTCGGTTCGAGCCTGCAGGCGCTGCGAGAGATTCCGGTCGTCAGGCCGGACTGCGTCATCAGCGACGTCATCATGCCGGAAATGGACGGCTTCGAGCTGTGCCGGGAAATCCGCAGCCGGCCGGATCTGGCCGCGATCAAAATCATCATGTGCTCGTCGAAATCCTACGATTTCGACCGCCGTCGCGCGAAAGAACTCGGCGCCGATGGCTATATCGTCAAGCCGATTCAGCGTGACACACTGCCCGGTCTGATCGCCGAGATCCTGTCGGAGAGGGTGACGGTGGCCTACTGGGGCGTGCACGGCACGCTTCCCGTGCCCGGAGCGGATTCGCTGCGTTACGGCGGCAACACGCCCTGCGTCAGCGTCGAGATCAACGGGGAGCCGCTGTATGTGTTCGATTGCGGCTCCGGCATCAAGAAGCTTTCGGACCATCTGGCCGCATCCAAGGTGCAGCGGCTTTCGGCGCGGGTGTTCATCTCCCACACGCACTGGGATCACATCAATACGGTACCGTTTTTCGGGCCGCTATACGTGCGCGGCAATCAGATCGAGGTGTTCGGCCCCTACCAGGGCGATCTCACCATCGAGCGCGCGATCGCGGCGCAGATGGAAAGCGTGTATTTCCCGGTCACCATCCGGGAATTCGGGGCGCGGCTGGTGTTCCGCGACTTGCGCGAGGAAACCCTGAATTTCGGCGCGGTCACGATCGAAACGATACTGCTGAAGCATCCGGGCTATTGCCTGGGCTACCGGCTCAGCTGCCACGGCCGCTCGGTCTGCTACATCACGGACAACGAACTTTACCTGTCGAGCGATCCGCGCCACGACCTGGCTTACGTCGAGCGGCTGGCAAATTTCGTGCGCGGCGCCGATCTGCTCATCACCGATACCACCTATCGCGACCACGAGTACCCGGCCAAGGTGGACTGGGGCCACTCCTGCGTGAGCGAGGTGGCGGATCTGGCGGAGCGCGCCAAGGTCAAGCGTCTGCACCTGTTCCATCACGATCCGGACCAGAGCGACGGCGATATCGACCTCAAACTGAAAGAGGCGAGGGAAGCCCTTGCCCGCCTCGGCTCGAACGTGGTGTGCGAGGCACCGAGCGAGGGCTCCAGGCTGGTGCTCTAGCCCGGGGGGCGCCGCAGCGGACTGCGCCGGATACTCGGCAAAACGCGCGACTGATTTCGTATAGAATTGCGCATCTCGCCCCGGTAGCTCAGTGGATAGAGCGGCCCCCTCCTAAGGGGCAGGTCGAACGTTCGATTCGTTTTCGGGGCACCAAACAATTCGGGTAGTTGGCGCGCTTCCCGGAGCTTCCGGATCGAGCCGGGCAGCAACGGCCCAGCGGCGCACGCCGCCGCCTGGAGTCCATGCCTCCGAGAATTACTCAACTCGCGGAACCACGATATATGACCGAAGGCAGGCGCGAAGTAGTCGTAACCGACGTCAAGATCCCGTTCTGGTCGATGGTGGTGCTGATGGTCAAGTGGGCCATCGCCGCCATTCCTGCGGTAATCATTCTGATGCTCATTGCCGCGCTGTTCTCGATGCTGCTGGGCATGATCCCCGGAATCGGGTGGCATCAGTTTTTCGGCATGAACCGCACCTGGTCCTAGGGTTGGAACTAAAGGGTGGGCAGATCATGATCAAGAGCATGGACCATCTGGTCCTGACGACACGCGATGCGCAGAAGTGCATCGATTTCTACACCCGCGTCCTGGGAATGAAGTTGGAAACCTTCGGCCAGGGACGCCGGGCGTTGCGTTTCGGCGAGCAGAAGATCAACCTTCACGACAGCGCGACGCTGACGGACAATTATGCCGCGCATCCGACGCCGGGTTCGCTCGACATCTGCTTTCTGGCCGACCGGCCGCTGGACGAGGTGATCGCGCAGTTGCGCGCGGCAGGCATACCGATCGAACTCGGGCCGGTCCAGCGCACCGGCGCGCGTTTCGCGCTGCGTTCGGTCTATGTGCGCGATCCGGATCAGAATCTCGTCGAGATTTCCGAACCGGCCTAGCGGCAAGCAGAATTTCTTTCCAATTTAGCGACAGAGCCAGAACCTATGAGCAATGCGGACAATTTCAAGCTGACCTATTCCACCAT
The DNA here is from genome assembly GCA_021848555.1 of Pseudomonadota bacterium. The sequence goes on from JAJZUN010000391.1 coordinate 3,168, forward strand.
GTTCGATCCGCCGGCCAAGTTGCACCAGCGCTTCGAGCAGTCGCTGGCGAAAGTCAAGGCGGGCCTGGGGCGCGAGCACGCCATGCTGATTGCCGGAAAGGATCGCTTGAGCGCGGACAAGTTCGAGGTCAGGAGCCCGATCAACCGCGATTGGCTGCTGGGTGTGTTTCAGCAGGGCGGCGTGGGCGAAGTCGACGCCGCGGTCGCGGCGGCGCGCGCGGCCTACCCGGCCTGGGCCGCGACGCCGTGGCGGGAACGCGTGCGGCTGTTGCGCCGGGCGGCACGGTTGATCGAGGAGCGGGTCTACGAGCTCGGCGCGGCGCTGGCGCTGGAAGTGGGCAAGAACCGCATGGAGTCCTTGGGCGAGGTGCAGGAGACGGCCGATCTGATCGAATGGTATTGCGCGCAGATGGAGGCGAACCAGGGTTACGACCGCATCCTGCCGCTAGACCCGCTGAAGGACTACACCAGCCGCAACCGCAGCGTGCTCAAGCCCTACGGCGTATGGGCGGTAATCGCGCCTTTCAATTTTCCGTTCGCGCTCGCCGGCGGGCCGCTGGGTGCGGCGCTGGTGGCCGGCAACAGCGTGGTGTTCAAGGTGGCGAGCGATACCGCCTGGAGCGGGCGGCTGCTGGCGGAGGTGTTGCGCGACGCAGGTTTGCCCGATGGCGTGTGCAACTATGTCAGCGGCAGCGGGACGGTCGCGGGCGAGGGCCTGATCCGGCACCGCGACATCGCCGGGGTTACCTTCACCGGCTCCTACGAAGTCGGCATGCATATTTACCGCAGCTTCGCGCAGGGCCCCTGGCCGCGGCCCTGCATTGCCGAGATGGGCGGCAAGAACGCGGCCATTGTTTC